>NZ_JAKUFP010000004.1:0-250944 GCF_022663495.1 Bacillus cereus group sp. BfR-BA-01383 | reverse complement strand
AAAAGCACGTCACCCTTTCTCATTAACATAAGAGAATAGTAACGTGCTTTTAACTTCAAGAATAGTCTAAATCCTTAAGTTGATGGATGTGTGATGCTGCCCCTTTAAAGACTAATTAATTGATTAAATGACTCTTCCAAAAAAATTTTTAATCTATTAAATAGTCTAAGCACTCTTTCATTTTTTTCATATTATATATTGAAAAAATAATAGAAAGGGTGGTCAAATGCCGCCAAAACCAAATGATAAAGAAGTTCAAGTGAATAACCCTGTTGTTGATACCGCTAGTTTTCCGAATATAACTCAAAGCGAGACAAGCCTTGCGCGTTTTAAAGATTTTATTTTGTATGGATTTAATGATACCAATAATGCCACAGGGGTAGCTGGGGCATCAAGTTATTCAGGGTTTTCCTTTTCAAAAGATTTAGGTAAAAATTGGACCGATGGTGGGTCAATACAAGCCAATCCTGGAGGTCGAAATTCTGGTGATCCATCTTTAGCAGTCGATAGAAATGGCGTATTCTATTATTCTCAAATTGGGGATGAATTGATTGGAGGCAGGCAAGAAGGTGTAATTACTGTTTCAACCGGAACGATCAATCCAAACAAAACAATAACTATGAATCTTCCTCAAGTCGTCGGGCGAGGACAGACTCCAGCTGCTAGTGATCCAGGAGATCAAGATAAAGCGTGGATTACAGTAGGTCCTGATGCTGATAATCCAGGAAATGAGGCTTTATATGTTGTATGGACTGACTTTGGCCCTCCTAATGGAGGTACAAAAATTCGTTTTTCAAAATTTAGAACAGGTGTAACATTAACTCCTATTATTCCAAGTCAAACGATTGTCGCTGGAGCTAATGAAGTATTTGGAGCCTTTCCGGTAGTGGATAAAGCCGGGAATATATATGTTTTTTATGAAAGTCGTTTGCCAGGCACATTTGCTCAGCTAAATACTGCGAACCGTTCCATTCGTATGGCTAAGTCAACCGATGGAGGAAATACCTTCCCAATAAATGTACAAGTCTCAGCTGGCCTATTTGCAGCAGCAGCTACAGATGTTGTACCATGCGGACCAGTCAATGAACTCCGTCCTGTTATTTTAACAGAG
Source organism: Bacillus cereus group sp. BfR-BA-01383 (assembly GCF_022663495.1). Taxonomy (NCBI): domain Bacteria; kingdom Bacillati; phylum Bacillota; class Bacilli; order Caryophanales; family Bacillaceae; genus Bacillus; species Bacillus cereus group sp. BfR-BA-01383. Next base: position 249,833 of record NZ_JAKUFP010000004.1, on the reverse strand, counting down.
CAGCAACGGGTAATCAGGATGTTTGAGATCCCTCAAGCAGGTATAGGACCAGATGGTACGATTTATGTAGTATGGAATCAACGTAGAAATATTGGAGGCACAACCTTTATCGATGTCTTTTTAGCTTATAGTCAAAATGGAGGAAATAACTGGACTCAAGTGAATATCTCCAATAATTTACCACATGCATTCTTTCCATCAGTAGCTGTCAATAAAAAAGGAGCTCATATTCAATATAACCGCTTTAATGATCCTAATAATGTTGGCGGCATAGGTAATGGAACATTTGGTGTGTTTATGAAAACCTTCTCTCTTCATGAGGGCGTTGGTAAAGTAGGTAAAGAAAGTAGGATCAGCACCAAATTTTCTCAAGTGCCTAATAATCATATACCAAGCGGTGGGGTTTTCGTGAATTTTGATCCAAGAGTATTTTCTTGTTATATGGGTGAATACAATCAAGTTATTACAGGTCCAGGTCATTCATTGCTCCATGCTTGGGGTGACAATCGAAATATTTTGAACGGACAGAATAACCCTGATGTATTCTTTAGAAAAACCGATCCAAAGCCATAATCTAGTAAATTTCTCTAATAAATCTCTTTTTGCTTGCTTTTACAAGTGAAATTCTATGTTTCTGAAAAAGAAATGGAGCGTTTGAAAACTTTATCAGGAATGAGATTTATGACAGTTCCAAATCATACAAAGTTAACAGCTTTAGGGGTTAAAATTCAGCAACCAAAAGAACTAGTTTTCGGTGATTTGGAGTTGCAAGAAGATAAGATGGTATTAAAAGAAATTTTAGGGGGCTCTCCACATACCCATCAACCTAGTGTTTTGAAGTATCCCCAAAACGATAAAAATAAACTTCGTTTCTATAAAAGACACAAAATTTTCGTTTTGGAGGCATTATAAAATTTTAACTTGATAGGTATGTGGCGATACCCCAGTAAGAAAAGAAATAGGGAAAATAACCCATTTCTTTTTATTTCTATAATAAAATATAATTAGTAAGTCGAAAGTGACAATAATAATTAGAAGTAACAAGTGTATAAGTGCATCAGTTTTCCCGTTTAGTAAAGACTTTATAAAGAAATCCCATTCTTTTTCATAGGGAGGCTCTGCCCAATTTCGTTGCAGTCCTAAAACTATTCCATTTATGAAAAAGATAATACTTAATAGGATTCTTCCAACAAAAACGGCAACTACTTTTATATTCCAATGCTTTATCTTGATTATATAAAGGATTGGAAATAGTATAAGCAACCAAAAAAGCAAAATATAGACTGTATTCATCATTTTTTACTCCTTCAAAAATGATTGTTTCTTAATCTTGGTGAGTTTTCAGGGTGAAGGTTACTGGTGTTTAAACCGTTTCTGCACTTGAGAAAAAAGGAGTCAGAATTCCGGCTCCTTTTCTATCTCTCCGTCTCAAAAAACTCTATCCATTCTCCGTCAGGACCAGCGAAAAATATGTAACGTGTTCCATCTGGTAATGTTTCGATTTCTTCTCCTAGTAAAAATTGTACTCCATGTTTCTGTATTCTTTTGATTTCATCTTCTAATGAATCCACTTTAAAGCAAATGTGATGTACTTTTCCTTCTGCTGGGAGGGAAGAGTTATAACCTTCAATTAGTTCGAGTATCGTTTCCTTTGATTCTTCCACACCTAAAAAAGCGAGTTTTAAGTCTGGATTTGGATGTCCCATACGTTTAATAAGCTGTAAACCGACTACTTTTTCATAAAATGAGATGGATGTTTCTAAATCTGCCACCATAAGTCCTACGTGTTCAATTCTTCTAACTGGCATGTGCGAACCTTCTTTCTGAAAATTATATATAAAATAATATTGAAAATTAAGAAAATAAGCAAGATAAAAACCTTACAAATTTTAGCGTGTTATATGGTATAGTGAGAAAGTATGTTTGGGGAGAAGGAAGGAGATTATACGATGAATACAACTACTCAGACTCCTTCATTATCAGAAACGATGAAAGAGTGGCATTATGCATTAGCATATGAAATTAAACATTGGAAAACGATAGGTGGTAGTAAAATTTCTATCATTAACGGTCGTTTTTTATATACAGATTATGAAAGTACGGTATATGTCTTTCAGCTTATTTCGGAAGTAAGCATACCTGAAGGTTCTCCAATTCGAATTGAGTTTGATGGTGAGGAAGCGACAGGGGAAGTATTGTCTGTACATGGATTAGAAATAGAACTGAAATTAAATGATTATATACAAGGTGAAATACGAGAAGCAGTTTTATATAGTGAACCGTGGCAACTACTAGAACAGTTGCAAGAGCGATTAAAGGAAGCTCGTAAAGATAAACTAAGACGTCAACGAATTAAACGTTTAGTAGAGGGAACGAGCAGTCCGAAGCATCTTGAGAAGATGAAAAATACGAAAAATGAATTGGCGTATCGTTCATTTTACAATCCGACAACATACGTATGGGGACCACCTGGAACAGGGAAGTCTTACAATTTATCACGTATTATTTCGGCGCATTATCAAAAAGGAAAATCGGTACTCGTGCTAGCTCATAGTAATGCGGCTGTTGACGTATTAATGAGCGAAGTAACGAAGCAAATTGAGAAGAAGAAAAAATGGACGCCTGGCGAAATTGTTCGTTACGGTTATAGTCAACATGAACATATACGAAATCATGACACGTTACTTGCGTCGAAGTTAGTAGAAACGACGAACGGATCTTGGGGAGAAGAAAGACTCTATTTAGAAGAGACACGACAAGATCTTCGTGAAAAAATTCTATCGTATAAGGCGACTTCTGCTGATAAGAAGCGTATACAAGAGATTGAAAGTGATCTTCGAAAGCAAAAAGCGAAAATTAAAGAAGTAGAAAAAGAATACATTGAAAATGCGAAAGTAATCGGAGCGACTTTATCGAAATGTGCCATTGATTCACTTATTTATGAGCGTACATTTGATTTAGTTGTCGTAGATGAAGTAAGTATGGCATATGTTCCGCAAATTGCATTGGCTGCTTCACTTGGAAAACGTATCGTCGTTTGTGGTGACTTTTTACAGTTACCTCCGATTGCGATGGCAAACCATGAACTCGTTCGAAAATGGCTCGGGGAAGATATGTTTTATCATGCTGGGATTGTTGATTCTGTAAATAAATCAGAAGCTCATCCCAACCTTTTTATGTTGCAGGAACAAAGACGTATGCATGCGGACATATCGAAGTTTACGAACTCATTTATTTATAAAAATAGAGTATACGATCATCCGTCTGTTTCAGAGCGTAAAGAACTTGCACAATTGCAGCCGTTCGCAAATGAGGCGAGTGTTTTATTTGATACGAGCTTAATGGGAGCATTTTCGCTAAAGGATGCTGCTTCTGGCTCACGTTTTAATATTATGTCTGGTTTAGTAGCGATGCAAATGATGTTAATCGGACTGTTAGACGGTGTTCAATCGATCGGTGTAGTTACACCTTACAGGGCGCAGTCACGCTTTTTATCAACTTGTATTAGAGAAATGTTGCAGAGAACGAAATATCAAAACATACCAGTATTAGCGGCAACAGTTCATAAGTTTCAAGGTTCTGAAAGAGATATGATGATATTTGATACGGTTGATAGTTATCCGCAGGAACGTCCTGGTGTGTTGTTCTTTGATCATAAAAACCATCGCCTCGTCAATGTAGCAGTAACGAGAGCGAGAGGGAAGTTCATTCAATTATCCGATTGCCATTATATGCGTAAAAACCTTTCGAGAAAACAAGCGTTATCACAATTAACAGCTCATATAGAACGTCACGGAGATGTGTATGATCGCACGACATCAAGACAATTGTGGGAGCGGAAAATTTCGAAACGTTTACGCTGGTTTATGGAAATGAATCTTGAAGAGCCGAAAGGGTTATTAAAAGATATTTTAGCCGCAAAACGAAAAATTATCATTTCACTTCCGAGTACAAGACAAGTGGATAAACGAGTATGGCAAGCATTAATGCGTACAAATGCGCAAGTAACAGTTTATAGTGATGGACCAGTTCCATTAAAGAATGTAAAATTGCAAAGGCAAAACAAAGCGTTCCCATTCTTATTAATCGATGATGAAATCTTTTGGGCAGGGGCACCGCTAACATCTCAAATGATGTTTGAAGGTAGTACGGAATTTCCGTACATATGTGCAAGACTGCAAGCACCGGAAACAATTGGTGTATTAAAAGGATTTTTAGATATCCGGTAAATTCGGATAGGAATTCCTTGACTTTTGCCTGGAATGAACTTAGAATGAAAATAATTTAATATAATTTTATGAAAATTCTTATCACGAGAGGTGGAGGGACTGGCCCTACGATACCTCGGCAGCGGATTCTATATGAATACTGTGCCAATTCCAGCAAGGTAACTTGAAAGATAAGAAAGAAGCTCATTTTGACTGTATATACAGAAGCCTCTTTCTATCTTTTAGAAAGAGGCTTTTTTACGTGAAAACAAAAGGGGGAAGAAAAATGGGAGCGACAGGAGTAACGTCACAAAGAAAAACTATTGAAGAGAGTATAGAAAGCAATAAGGAAAAGTACATACAAACAAGTCATAATATTCATGCGAATCCGGAGATTGGTAACCAAGAATTTTACGCATCAAGAACGCTAAGTTTATTACTAGGTAGTGCAGGATTTCAGTTGCAGCACAATATAGCTGGACATGAAACGGGATTTATCGCGCGAAAAAGTTCAGGAAAACAAGGACCAGTTATCGCATTTTTAGCTGAGTATGATGCTTTACCGGGACTTGGCCATGCGTGTGGTCACAATTTAATTGGCACCATTAGCGTTGCAGCAGCAATCGCATTATCAGAAACGCTTGAAGAAATTGGCGGAGAAGTTGTCGTATTCGGAACACCAGCAGAAGAAGGCGGGCCAAATGGTAGCGCAAAAGCGAGTTATGTAAAAGCAGGTTTATTTAAAAACATTGATGCGGCGCTTATGATTCATCCGAGCGGAAAAACAGCGACAACGAGTCCATCACTAGCAGTTGATCCACTTGATTTTCATTTTTACGGTAAAACAGCTCACGCAGCAGCTTCACCAGAAGAAGGAATTAACGCATTAGATGCGGTTATTCAGCTGTATAACAGTATTAATGCACTTCGCCAACAACTTCCGTCAGATGTGAAAATTCATGGCGTCATTACAGAAGGCGGAAAAGCACCTAACATTATTCCTGACTACGCTGCCGCAAGGTTCTTCATCCGCGCAGCAACGAGAAAAAGATGTGCGGAAGTAACAGAAAAAGTAAGAAATATTGCACAAGGAGCTGCATTAGCAACAGGTGCAAAAGTAAAAATTCATCAATTCCAAAATGAAATCGATGAACTACTCGTAACAAAAACATTTAATGATATCGTAGCCGAAGAACTCGAACTACAAGGTGAAGACGTAAACCGTAAAGAACGAGTTGGCATCGGTTCAACTGATGCAGGAAACGTAAGCCAAGTCGTACCGACCATTCATCCGTACATTAAAATCGGTCCAGATGACTTAATTGCTCATACGAATGAATTTAGAGAAGCAGCACGTTCAGAACTTGGAGATAAAGCATTAATTACATCAGCAAAAGCGCTAGCAAATACAGCGTATCGATTAATTACGGAAGAAGGGTTGTTAGAGAAGGTGAAGGAGGAGTTTAGAGAGGTGCAGAGGAATCAGGGGTAGGTGGTTAAAAGGAGTGGATCACCCACTCCTTTTTCTTTTTTGAGGAAAGCAGGTGCCTATCAATTTAAATAAAGTGTTCATTTTCACATTGAGATGTCAATTCTCTTTTTTCTTTATCAAAACGACAATTTCTCCTCAAACTCACTCTTTAAAACAATTAAAGGAGACGATAATCCTAATTGCATTAAAGAGTCTAAAAATCCAGCGAGAGAATCCATCGAATCGCTCATGACTTTCATCATATAATTAAACTCCCCACTAATTCGATATAAATCTGTTACTTCAGGAGCGGCATTACAAAATTGGATGAAATCAGAGCATTGGCTCGTTTTAAACATGATAAATGCTTGAATGTTTTTATTAATTTTGGAAGGCTCAAATTTGGTTCGGTAAGCAGCTATAACTCCTTGATCTTCAAGTTTGTTAATTCGTTCTTTTACAGCAGGCTGTGTCATGGATATGATTCGTCCTATTTCTGAAACGGAAATTCTTGCATTTTCATATAATAAGTTCATTATTTTATGGTCAATTTCATCCAGTTTTACTGCATTTTGCATTGGGTAGCCCCCTATATTTTATTTTCTAAAGCAAATTATAAATTATAACTATAATATCATAAGTTAACTAACTAAATTACCTATAAATCTATATTTGAAATTATTGGTGTTTGCATGAAAATATAAGTATAGGATTTATCAAACGGAAATTTAGGAAGGATGGAAAAAATGAAGAATCTTGATGGGAAAGTAGCGTTAGTAACCGGGGCGAGTCGCGGAATCGGTCGTGCCATTGCAATGAGATTGGCGAAAGATGGGGCATTAGTTGCGATTCACTACGGCCGAAATAAAACAGCTGCAGATGAGACGATTAGTGAGATTGAATCTAATGGAGGGAAAGCGTTCTTAATTGAAGCTGAGCTCAATTCAATTGATGGTGTCAAAAAGCTAGTAGAACAATTAAAGAATGAATTACAAACAAGAATTGGTACATCAGAGATTGATATTTTAGTAAACAATGCAGGTATAGGTACACAAGGAACGATTGAAAATACGACAGAAGAAGTTTTTGATGAAATTATGGCCGTAAATATGAAGGCGCCGTTCTTCTTAATTCAGCAAACATTACCATTACTACGAGCAGAAGGGCGCATTATTAACATTTCATCAGCTGAAGTACGACTTGGTTTTACAGGATCAATTGCATACGGTTTAAGTAAAGGTGCATTAAATACGATGACACTTCCTCTAGCTAAGCATCTTGGAGATAGAGGTATAACAGTGAATACAATTATGCCCGGATATACGAAGACAGATATTAATGCGAAATTGCTAGATAATCCAGAAATACGAAATTTTGCTACGAATTCATCTGTGTTTGGACGGATAGGGCAAGTTGAAGATATTGCAGATGCAGTAGCGTTCCTTGCTTCTTCTGATAGTCGCTGGGTAACAGGACAGATTTTAGATGTTTCTGGTGGGTTTTGTTTATAGGGGTGTCACTTTATAATTATCCAACTAAGATTGACTCCATTCTTCGGAAATATCTTAACTGTTAAGTTGTAAAAAGAACCGTAGTTTTTCATTTTTGAAAAGGCTATGGCTCTTTTTAGTTGTAGCAAAGATATGATGCGAGGAAGGTTTTTCTAAATCAAAAAAACTTGATTAACTAGTTGCATAAAGACTGAATCAACGTATATACTATAAACATCAAAAAAAATTGATGAAAGGAGAGTGAACTGTAGTGGCACAAGATTTTCAGCTCTATGAGAAAAAGTTTAAAGCGTTAGCTGATCAAAAGCGTTTAGAGATTATGTATGAACTTTGTCAGCGAGGACAGACGTGTGTATGTGATTTAACAGAGATTTTTGAAATGACGCAATCTAAGTTGTCATATCATTTGAAGATTTTATTAGATGCAGGTTTAATTGTAAAAGAAACAAAAGGTACGTGGAGTTATTATGATTTAAATGATGCAGAAGTTAATAATTTATTATCAGAAGAGTTGTGCTGTGTCTTTAGAAAAACAGGAAAAAGCTGTTGTTAAAATTTTGCACTGTTAATCAAAAAAAGTTGATTAATAACATTTTAAGAGGAGGAATTAGCTATGAGATATGTTCATGTCGGTATAAACGTTACTAATTTAGAGAAGTCGATTGAATTTTATGAAAAGGTATTTGGTGTATCACCAGTTAAAGTGAAAACGGATTATGCAAAATTTTTATTAGAGACACCAGGACTTAATTTCACGCTGAACGTACGAGATGAAGTGAAGGGAAATCAGGTAAATCATTTTGGTTTCCAAGTGGATACAGCCGAAGAAATTACATTACATAAAGAAAGATTAGAAAAAGAAGGTTTCTTTGCACGTGATGAGATGGATACTACTTGTTGCTATGCGGTTCAAGATAAGTTTTGGGTAACGGATCCTGATGGTAACGAGTGGGAATTCTTTTATACAAAAGCAGATAGTGATGTTCATAAAATAGAAGATCCTTCTTGTTGTACGACTTCTAACGTAGTAGATAAAAATTCTTGTTGTTAATAGGAGATGGAAAATAAAATGAAACGTTTATCTTTTCTAGATCGATATTTAACACTATGGATTTTTCTAGCGATGGCTGTTGGGATTGGTTTAGGGTTTGTGTTTCCTAGTGTAGTAGACGGACTGAATACATTACAAGTTGGAACGACTTCTATTCCACTTGCTGTTGGTTTAATTTTAATGATGTACCCACCATTGGCGAAAGTTCGTTACGAGGAAATGGGCCGGGTATTTAAAGATGTAAAAGTTTTGGTTCTATCTTTAGTACAAAACTGGATTATTGGACCTGTACTTATGTTTGTTTTAGCAATTATTTTTCTTCCTGATAAGCCAGAATACATGGTCGGTCTCATTATGATTGGTTTAGCGCGTTGTATTGCAATGGTAATTGTTTGGAATGATCTTGCTGATGGTGATAAAGAATATGCAGCAGGTTTAGTTGCTTTTAATTCGGTATTCCAAATGTTATTCTTCTCAGTTTATGCATACGTGTTCGTAACAGTAATTCCGGAATGGTTAGGGATTGAAGGGGCTATTGTAGATATTACAATGGTAGAGGTAGCGAAATCAGTCTTTATCTATTTAGGGATTCCTTTTCTTGCAGGTATGCTGACACGCTTTGTACTAGTGAAGCTAAAAGGAAGACAGTGGTATGAAAAGGTGTTTATACCTAAGATTAGTCCACTTACATTAATTGCATTGCTATTTACGATTATCATCATGTTCTCTTTAAAAGGGGAAATGATTGTTAGTGTGCCACTAGATGTAGTAAGAATAGCGATTCCGTTATTCATTTATTTTATTGTGATGTTTTTCGTTTCTTTCTTTATGGGAAGAAAAATTGGTGCAAGTTATCCGGTGACGACAACGTTAGCATTTACAGCAGGTAGCAATAATTTTGAGTTAGCGATTGCTGTAGCAGTTGGTGTGTTTGGCATTAACTCAGGCGCAGCATTTGCAGCTGTTATCGGACCTTTAGTCGAAGTACCTGTAATGATTGCACTTGTAAATGTCGCTTTTTGGTTTAAACGTAAATATTTTAATGATCAACCAACTTAAAAACAAAGGTGGAAACCAACATGGAAAACAAAAAGACAATTTACTTTTTATGCACAGGAAACTCATGCCGAAGCCAAATGGCAGAAGCTTGGGGAAAACAATACTTAGGAGATAAGTGGCATGTCTATTCTGCAGGAATCGAAGCACATGGAGTAAATCCAAATGCTATTAAAGCGATGGAAGAAGTAAATATCGATATAACAAATCAAACATCAGATATGATTGATCCAAACATTTTAAATAACGCTGATTTAGTCGTTACCCTTTGTAGTCATGCGGATTCTGTTTGTCCATCTACACCTCCGCACGTTCATCGTGTTCATTGGGGATTTGATGATCCAGCAGGAAAAGAGTGGTCTGAATTTCAACGTGTTCGCGATGAAATTGGTGAACGGATGAAACGATTCTCTGAAACAGGCGAATAAATAAAGCGAAGAGCCGATTTTCTGTTATATAAGAGATTGGCTCTTTTTACTATATATTTAACGAGATAAAGTTGATAAGTTTATAGATAGCAGGTACTAATCTCTTCTAGCATACAAAATAATAATTTTTTACATGGAGTTCCCCTTTTTTATCATCACATCTGTAGAATAAGGTTAATTATAGACAGAAGTTCTTATGAAAAAAGAAAAAGAATTCTTAAGTTTTTGGAGGGGAATTATGAATTTTCTATATAAGGAATGTTTTAATTTTAATTTCCATAAAAAACCAATAAAGAATAAATGTTTTTTTGTTAGGAGTGATTACCTTGTATGACTATTATTTGTGTAGATCTTCGTAACTTTTATGTAATTGTTTCATATATTAAAAAAAGGCCCGATTCGCGGTATATAAAATGGGCTGTAGTAGGAGAAGTACCTTTAAAAGTGCTGTGGATGAAAAGACGATTAGGTTATACGAAATACGAAAATGTACGGACATAATGATTGTATATCCAATTATGTAGCAAGTTTAGCCTTACAATACGTTGCACCGACGAAGTTTTCATGGATATGACCGCAAGTATGCGTATATTTTCGGGTAATCTTATAGGTTTTGTTTGAAATACGAACGAGAAATATACGGTTTTCTGTACATACCTTTTCCTGGTTCTCTGTATCTGACGTTTGAAAAAACTATGGTAACGGGGAGAGAGGGAGTGTTTATAAGGTATGCCCTTTAAGACAAATTATTTGTAGAGAGCTTATTCAAATCTTAAGGATTCTTAAGGATGTCACTCCAGTTTCTTCAGGTTTGAATTTTAAACTATAGTAGTAAATTCAAACTATTGGAGTGATTAAATATGAAGCCTATGTCTTTTTTATCTCAATATATAACTAACCCAAGAAACGTCGGTGCAGTACTTCCAAGTTCAAAGTTTCTTGCAGATAAAATGGTGGGAAGTATCAATTTTAAGGACGCTAAATATATTGTTGAATACGGGCCAGGTACGGGTGTATTCACGAATAAATTGCTTGAAAAACGAAGCTCGAATACTACTCTTTTATTAGTGGAAAATAATAAAGAGTTTTATTTATTATTAAAAGAAAAATATAAAACAGAGAAAAATATATTCATTGTATTAGGGTCTGCGGAAAATATTGACGAGTATTTACAGAGCTATTGCATTCCCTATGCAGACTATATTGTTTCTGGTCTTCCTTTTTCTAGTTTGCCCCCAAATGTTTCAAAAAAAATATTATTAACTACCACCAAAATTTTAAAGGCGGGTGGAAATTTTATTACCTTCCAATATACTAAATTTAAAAAGAGTTTTTTTAATCAGTTTTTTAATAGAATAGATGTGAAAAGGGAACTTAGAAATGTACCACCAGCTTATGTTTTTAGCTGTTCAATTCCCAAAAAATAATTGGTGATGGTTGTTTTGCTTACGCAAGTTTTGAATTGAAAGAGTTAAAGTTAGTTGAACGAACTGGCAGTTTAGTTGAAGAAGGAAAACCTATAGTAAACATAGAAAAAGATTAACGACTTGAAATTCTTATGAGGTGAAAGTGATGGTAATAAAACAAGACGCAATTAAAGTAGTAGTTGGAGCTGGAGCATTTAACAATAATCCAGGTTGGATTCAAACGCAAGAAGATGAGCTGAACTTATTAGTTGAAACGACATGGGAAGAAAGATTTGAACATAACTCCATTTCAGCTATTTTAGCTGAGCATGTATGGGAGCATCTTACTTTTGAAGAAGGTGTAAAAGCAGCTGGAATTTGTTATAAATTTCTAAAACCGTTAGGTCACATTCGGTGCGGCGTCCCTGATGCATTTTTCCGAGATGAAACCTATCAAAACATAGTTCAAGTAGGCGGACCTGGACCGAAAGACCACTCAGCTGCAAGCCATAAAATCGTTCATAATTATAAAACATTAACTAAAATGTTTGAAACCGCTGGCTTTGAAGTGGTTTTACTTGAATATTACGATGAAAATGGGCAGTTTTATTACAACGAATGGGATGCGAATGATGGTGTTATCTTCCGTTCAAAAAGATATGATTCTAGAAATCAAGGAGACAAGCTTGGTTTCCCATCGCTAATTGTTGATGCGATTAAACGGTAAGTGGTTAACCGCATGAGTTAGTTCTATAAGATTATGAGTCGCAAATGCGGCTTTTTTGTTTGTGGTGTAATTATTGCTGGGATGCCTTATTGAAAAACTGAATGATTTTTTTAGAATTATCTTCACGTAGATCATAACCTTCACCGTGTGTTTCATCGCTTGCTTTTGCCATTACGATGTCACCATCAGATTCTATCCATACAAAAAATTCCTGTATAGAATTATCTTGATAAGCAATCTTCATTTTGGAATGCATATGGCTTCTAGCATCCTGATCTAGAAGAGGTTTTTTCTTTTGTGCGCTTTCCATACTGGTAAAAATTGTTTTCATATTTTCTTTATTTGCTACTTTGTATACATGTTTTGAATTTACGGAACTAATCTCAAGTTTTTTCACTTCTTTTTGTTCAAACATAACTTTTTCGGATGCAATTTCTGTTTCTTGCACTGCTGTGGATGCTTCTTTATCGGAAACTTTCGCTTCATTTGAATTGCTTGTGCATCTAATTAATAAGGCGATACATAATGCTCCAATTATACCGAATTTTAAGTTCTTCAATAATAGGCCCCCTATCTACTATTTTCTATAATTCTATGTCCTATTTGTAATATCCTAACTATGCTTAATTAAGTAAAATAAATTTTGTTATGGGGAACAGAATGAGTTGCATGTACTTTAATTTTTTGTATGAAAGGAGAGAATGAAGTGAAACACATAATAAAAGATGTATTAATGAATTATTTTAAAGAACTCCATTCATTAGTAGTGGAAGAAGCATTACATAAAAATAGCTGGAATACAGATTTACACTATAAAATTATAGTAAATGGAAGGCGGTATTCGGCACGGTTTATTAATAGCAATCGAACAATTAATCCAGCTTTTGGAACGTTATCAAATGAACAATTGAAAGAGCAAGTACGGTATACGTATTATTTACGTAAGCATGGGATTCCTTTTATGCAAATTAACAAGAATAGGTCAGGGGAGTCATTTACATTAGTCACTTGGAATGATGAACAGTACCAATTTGTATTGGCAAATTGGATTGAAGGAGAGCATCTTACACACTGCACAGAATCTATCGCGAAAAGCTTTGGAAAGGAAGCAAGGAAGATACATGATATTTCTAGTACATTTTAAAGCTTGATTTTTCAAAGGAAATCTCATTTGGATGGGTATGCTGAGTTTATAAAAATGTTAGAAAATAAGAGTGGGAAATGTAAAGAGGTGCAGGAGTATATAGATCTCGCTAAAACTCATATAAAGTACGCATGTACGAGTGATTTGCAGTTTATTGTACAAACAGATTTAAATCCTTTAAATGTTATATGGGACTCAAATCAATGTATAAAAGGAATTGTAGATTTTGAATCTATTGGATATGTAGACCGCATTGAAGGATTAGCTTTTTTAATAAAATGGTATTCTCGAATAGAAGGAATACAGTCTCATGAAGTATGTCCGAAGGTTGCAGAAGAATTTTTAGAAGGTTATAAAGCTGACAATATTGTAACTTCAAATGATTATAAACGGCTTTCTTCATTACTATGGTTATCCGGTAGTTTGAATTGGAATTCTGTGAAGAAAACGTTAAGTGCATTAGATGATGCGAACGGATTAGAGGAACACTTGAAAGCTTATAGAGTAAGGGGAGAAAGGTTGTCTTCATTGTTAATTTGTTGTAGATAACGTTTTTCTCCTAATTCGAGATTTATTCGTTTTGCTATTCAGGATATTTTTTATTAGATGAGATTTTGTGAATGAATTACATTTCTACCGAATCACTTAATATGTCTACGATTCACAAAATAAAGCATGAGAGGTGTTCTAAAAATGAAAATACAAATTGTATTGTTTGATGGTTTCGGAGAACTTGTCTCTTTCGCGCCGTTTGAGGTACTCAAAAGAGCGATAGAAGAAGGGGCTCCATTTACGATTGAATTCGTTTCGAGTGAAGCAAAACAAGAAGTTACTACTTCGTTTGGAGTTACGATTAAACTAAATGATTTTTTACGAATGGATAATCGTCCAGATTTGTTAATTGTACCTGGTGGTGGCTGGAATCATAAAGCTGAACATGGGGCGCGAAAGCAGGCAGAGCTTGGATCCTTGACCAAAATGATTAGCGAGATGCACAATGCAGGAACAATCGTTGCTGGAGTTTGTACAGGAGGTATGCTACTAGCTGCCTCTGGCATATTGAATGGTAAAAAGGCGACGATGCACCATTTGGCGCAGAATGAAATTAGTGAATACGGGGCAGAGCTTCTTCGTTACAGAATTGTGGATCAAGGGGATGTTATCACTGCAAGAGGAGTCACTTCAGGACTTGATTTAGGACTTTGGATCACGGAAAGGTTCGCAAGCTCCAAAATTGCAGCTGCTGTTGAATATAGAATAGAATACGAGAGGCGAGGTGTTGTTTGGAGTTAATTTGAATTTTTTTAGACCTGAACGTATATATGTATCTTCAGTCAATCGAATCCTCTTATTACACAAGAAATACCTTATAGGATAGATTTTTTTTAGTGTCTATTCTATAGGGTACATTTATTTCTCGGCACAGCTGTGTCTTATGACGAACAAGCGATTGAAATTGCGAACAAATCAGAGTTCGGTTACTTTTATATAATGCGTGAATCGTTTCAATTCCTTTTATCGCGCTTGAAGCCTTTAGAGTTACGTTATATATTTTAAGCATAGAAACATTTTAAAATATTTCATATACAAACTATAGAAAGAGAATAAAGGAGCCATGAGATTGAAAAAGACAGCGAAATGTTTATTATGGGGGACAGGCTCTATATTTGGTGCTTTCACAGCATTTATTACTTATGTGGCAATTAAGAATGTGAAGCATAAGGATGTTGAGAAATTGAAGGTGACCAATAATAACGAGCACGTTCTTAAAGTTGGTAAAGAGTTTAAGGTGACAACGTTTAATATTGGCTACGGCGGTTTAGATAAAGAGCAAGATTTCTTCTTAGACGGAGGGAAAGGCTCGCGTTCTAGTAGTAAAGAACAAACAGAAAAGAATATCAGCAATATGCTGTCTTTTTTACAAAAGGAAGATTCTGATTTTATATTAACGCAAGAGATGGATGAGAAGTCACTTCGTTCATTTGATGTGAATCAGTATAAGATGTTTCAAGATGAACTGAAAGATCATGCGTCTACGTTTGGTTATAACTTTAATGTGCAGTGGGTGCCGGTACCAATTAAGAAGCCACACGGATATACGAACAGTGGACTTGGTTCGTTTTCAAAATATAAAGTAGAAGAAGCGACGAGATATCAGCTTCCTGGAAGAGAAATGTGGCTTCGTCAATTATTCGATGTAGATCGGGCGATTGTTGAGCATAAGGTTCCAGTTGATAACGGAAAATATTTACGAATGGTGAACGTTCATTTATCTGCATATGATAAGGGTGGAAACATTCGAAAGCAACAAGTTGAGTTTTTGAAAGAGTATATGAATAAACATTTCAAAAGTGGCGATTATATCGTGCTTGGTGGAGACTGGAATCAACTATTATCTGATGTGCAGTTAAAGGATTCGAAGTTTAAAGAAGGATGGCCAGAGTGGTTAGTACAGTTACCAGAAGATTTCACTGATGGTGGGTTCCAGTGGGCTGTTGACGATACTGTTTGGACAGTTCGTGATAATGTGAAGAGCTATGTCGAAGGTGAGAACTTTGTTACGATTATTGATGGGTTTTTAGTCTCTCAAAATGTGGAGATTGTAAGCGTACAAGGGCATGATTTGAAATTTGAAAACAGCGATCATAATCCGGTTAGTGCGGTATTGAAATTAAATTAGCAAGGGAAGACAATGGTTTCAAGGGAGTATGTGCAAGAAGGGTGTAACCATATGTTTTCTGAAGTTTTATCCAATGTAAATAATCTCAGCTAGATGATCTACTTATTGAGAAGTACTTCTCTAAAATTGATATCGAAGCCTTGCAGCAAATGACTGATACCTTAATTCAAATAAATTAAATTATACGAGAAGAAAAAAAGAAGATCCTTGAGCCTAAATAATAATAAGATCTCTATGGAGCGATTTTTATTAGAGAATAAGGAGAGAAAGATTATCTTTATTGTTAAGTAGAGAAAGAGCCAACTCGTGTGAGTAGGCTCTTTCGTTTATATACGATTTTACAATTGTTTCCTTATTTTTCTGGAAATTTTCTTTCGGAAATTATTTCATAAGAATAAACATATAGAATTCTTAAGTTTTTCTTAAATAGTTTTCGGGGAGAAATAATGAGTTTGCTATATAAGAAATATTTTATAGGAACATAATAAGAAGCTTTTTAGTTATCGAATTCGTTTAATATCACGGATAATATCCTCGTAGGGTGTATTTTGAAGACCTGAATATTTCTTCACAACTTTGCCATCTTTGTCCACGAGATAAAAACTCGTACCATGTATAACTTGTGTATTATTTTCTGGTTTGGTTACAAGTGTTTGGAAGTTATCTTTTGCAAACTTCTCAATATCTGGTCGTGTATATCCTGTTAGAAAATGAGTTCGCTTCGTATCCATTTCATAGACTTTCATAAATTCTGTTATTTTTTCAGGTGTGTCTACTTCCGGATCTACACTAAATGATACAAACTCTACATCTTTAATTCCTTCTTCATTCAACATTTTTTGAAGTTTTGCCATATTGGCTGTCATAGGTGGGCAAACAGTTTCACAGCTTGTAAAGATAAAATCGGCTACCCAAACTTTATCTTTTAATTCAGATGAACCAAACTTTTTCCCATTTTGATCTGTAAATGTAAACTTTTCTACATCCCAATCCAGTGAATCTCTTAGTTTATTATCACTACATGCCGCTAAGATTGTAATTACGGAGATTAGTAGAAATAATCCAATTACACGTATTTTTTTCATATGTATACCCTTTCTAATTGTATTTAATGTACGGAGCTACTAGGTAGCTCCGTCTATTATTTGTTACGTAATAATCGCATACTGTTAAGGATTACAATAAGCGCAGCCCCTGTATCACTTAGGACAGCCATCCAAAGAGTAAGCCACCCTGGGAAGATAAAGGCAAGGGCGATAAATTTAATAATTAATGAGAACCATATATTTTGTTTAATGATGTGCAATGCTTTCCGGCTCAGTTTCATCGTATAAGGAAGTTTTTCAAGATTATCTGCCATTAATACAATATCTGCCGTTTCCATTGCTGTATCAGTTCCTGCACCGCCCATAGCAATACCAAGGTTTGCAGTAGCAAGGGCAGGGGCATCATTAATACCGTCCCCAATCATAGCTACTGTTTTCCCTTCAGATTGAAGTTGTTTTACAGAATGAACTTTATCTTCTGGAAGCAAATTAGCAAAATAATGATCTACTTTTGCTTTCTGTGCAATGTGTTCAGCTGTTCCTTCGTTGTCTCCTGTTAACATAACAGTTTCCTGAATACCCGCTCGTTTCAATTCTTGAATTGTTTCATAAGTAGTAGAACGGATGGAGTCTGCTACTGAAATCATACCTAAAATGACTTTGTTCGTTCCAACAAGTATCACGGTTTGACCAATTCTTTGCATTTCTTGAATTGGTTCGTTCCACATTTGAAGTGAAACGCCAAACTCTTCATATAATGCTTTATTTCCAGCGTAGTATGTTTCGCCATCTATCGTGACTTGCGCACCTTTTCCTACAATGGCGCGGAAGTCAGTTCCACTTTGAATAGACGTTTGGTGTTCTTTCGCATATGCTGTAATGGCTTTTGCAATTGGATGGTTAGAGTATTCTTCAATTGTTGCGGCAACTGATAATAACTCATCTTCAGTACAATCTAAGCTTCGTACATACATTACTTTTGGTTTTCCTTCAGTCAATGTTCCTGTTTTATCAAACGCAATAGCATTTAATGAACCTGCGATTTCTAGAGCAGTACCGCCTTTAATGAGTACACCGTTTCTTGCGGCATTTCCTATTGCAGATACGATAGCGACTGGAGTTGAGATAACTAAAGCACAAGGACATGCGACAACTAGAAGTTCTAATCCTTTATAAATCCATTCCATCCATTCGCCCATACCAAGAAGGGGAGGGATAATCATGACACCAATTGCTAATACAAAAACGATAGGTGTATAGATTTTTGCAAAACGATCTACAAATGCTTCTGTAGGTGCTTTCTTTTCCTGTGCTTCTTCTACAAGGTGAATAATTCGAGATAATGTAGTATCCTCAACGAGTTTAGTGACTGTAATTTCTAGGGAACCTTCCTCATTAATCGTTCCTGCATATACAGAATCCCCGATTTGTTTATCAATTGGGATAGATTCACCAGTTATCGGCGCTTGGTTTACAGTAGAAGTGCCTCCAGTAACTGTGCCGTCTAATGGGATTTTTTCACCAGGCTTTACAACAATCGTTGTATTCACTGCGATATCATCTACGGATTTTTTTATAAGTTCAGTACCAATTTTTACCCAAGCTTCTGATGGTGCTAAATCAATTAATCCACGAATGGATTCCCGTGTACGTTCGATTGATTTATTTTGTAAGGTTGCCCCTAATGCAAATAACCAAACAACGGTTGCGCCTTCTAGCCATTGACCAATTAATGCAGCACCAATTGCAGCTGATATCATGAGAACGTTCATATCAAGTGACTTACTTCTGATTGCATAAAAAGCGCTTTTAGCAGGTTTATAACCACCAATACCAATACTCACCGCATAAAGAAGTGTAATAAGAAGAGGTGATACGTTTGTAAAACTTCCTCCAAATCCTAAAGCTAAAAATAAACCTGAGAGAATCAAAGTGATATTTTTTGATTTTGAAACAGGTGCCGCTCCTCTACGATTCCCTGCTAAGGAAGCTACAAATCCGGCGTTAGATACTTCTTTAATAATGTCATCCACATCTCGATCATGACGAATATGCATTTTTCCAGTAGCGAAGTTTACTCGAACTTCTTCTACGCCAGAAACGTTTTGTAGATGTTTTTCGATTGTTAAGGCACATGCACCGCAATCCATACCTTCTACAAGGTATGTTTGTACGCCATCTCCGGATATTTTCCGAGCATCAAGATGAGGTGACGGATCTTCGCATGAGTTATCACTACAGCAAGAAGAGTTTGAGTTTGAATTCGTTTGTTCTTCTAGAGCTAATTCTGATGAACAGCAGGAAGAACTATTTTTTGCTTTTATAGGATCAGTGTTACTACTGCAACAAGAGGTTTCCTTGGTAATAGGGGTGATTAGAATCTCTTTTTTTGAAGAGCAACATGACGATGTTTCTTTTTTTATTTCTTCTTTTTTAGTTTTGCTTTCACCGCTGCAACAAGAAGTTTCTTTAACAATAGGGATAGTCGGAATTTCTTTTTTAGAAGAACAACATGATGGTGTTTCTTCTTTTGCAGGTGCGGGGGAAGAACCTTGACAGCAATTTTCTTGAGTGTCCTTCTCGTTCTTATCTGTCATGACAGTTTTCTCCTTTTTGAGATAAACAAGCATCGTTTTTATCACATGATGCTACTTCATTTTGTACTTCATGAAAGACAACATCAAACATAGTGAGTAACTGTTCAATTTGCTTATTACGTAAGGAGTAGTGGACATATTTTCCTTCTTGTCTACCTAGAATGATTCCGCATCCTTTTAAGCAGTTTAGATGCTGGGAGATATTTGACTGGTTTCCTTGGGTGATTTCTACAATTTCAGATACTGTTTTTTCACCATCCATCATACATTGAAGAATTTGTAGTCTTGTTTTATCAGCAAAGCCACGGATGAACTTGGCTTTTACATCTAAATCATGTGAGTTGCACAATTGTATCCTCTCCATTCGTATTAGTAATGACTAATATGTTTATTCTTTATTCATATTAGCACCCACTAATATGTGTGTCAAAATGAATCAAGAAAAGTCTGATATTTAACGGTATTTTATACGCTGAAAATGTAAAGAGAGCATTAATCAAAGAAGACCCTAAAAATAAAAACAAAGAGCTTTATACTGAAAATGCCGACAAGTATATATCAGAACTACAAAAATTACATGATGAAACAGTAAACAGAATTCATCAAATTCCTGAAGAAAAACGTTTCTTAATCTCTAATGATGAAATGGAATACAGATACAATTATTAATGGGTTACAAAAATAAAATCTAACTAGCGTAACTATTGGAATTTTATAAAATAAGAGAAGAAAGGGCCAACTCATGTGAGTTGGCCCTTTAATTTTTACGAGTTTTGATAGTGCATCTGTTACCTGTTTTGTTCTAGTTAAATGTGACTTTACTTCTCCTAGCATGGAGACAGTTTCAATTTGGAGAAAGCGTAATAGAAGTATTTATCGAGGGTAATGAATTATCTAAATCTGTAGGTAATCTTAAAATAGTATAATCATATAGAGCAAACGATTATACTATTTTAAGGAACCCATAAATATAAAGTTTCTTTTAATTAGACTTATTGAGCTTGTAAAGATAAAACATTGCTTTATCAATCGCATAAAAAATTTGCAACAAAACTAATGAAACCAACTGCTTCTGCTACAAGGGTTTTTATGGTCGGCCAATTCCAATATAATGTAAACCATTTTTTACTATTTCATTTTGTTCAAGACAATTGCGGCCATCAACGATTTTACATCCTCGCATTAATTTTTTTACTTGTTGCCAATCAAGTGTTTTAAATTCATCCCATTCTGTGGCAATAATTATACAATCCGAATCTGTAATAGAGGACTCCAATTCAGTATGTTGTGTAACTTGTTTTTTTACATGCGAAGGGAGAATAGCTATTGGATCATAGGTATGAATCTCGTAACCGAGTGGAATTAGTTTTTCAATAAGTGTTACAGCCAGAGAGTGGCGTGTATCATCTGTATTTGGTTTAAAGGAAATCCCTAAAATTGTTAATTTTTTCGAAGAAGGATCTTTTAAATTGTTTTTGATTTTTTCTATATAGAGATCTACTTGTGTCGAATTGATAGATTGCACAGCTTGTAAAATAGGGACTTGTACTTGTTTACTATTTGCGGTGTAAATTAATGAATTTAAATCTTTTGGAAAACAGGATCCTCCATAACCAAGTCCTGCTTGAAGAAAGTTGGAATTGATTCGGAAGTCATACCCAACTCCTTTTGCTACTTCAGTAATATCAATGTGATAAGCGTCACAAATTCTAGCAATTTCATTTATAAAAGATATTTTCGTAGCCAAAAATGCATTCGAGGCATATTTAATCATTTCCGCGCCATCTAAACTAGTATGAAAGACGGGTGCTTGAATACCTTTATATAGTGCTTGCATAATTTCTAGTGACTTTGTGTCATCTTTTTGTATACCTATGACTGTTCTATCTGGAAAGAGCATGTCACGAATAGCCGAACCTTCACGAAGAAACTCTGGATTAGAAACGATATTGAAAAGTGAGGAATCTACACCTTTCTTTATAAGCATTCCGCTCATAAATTGGTTGGTACCTGGTGGAACCGTACTTTTCGTAATAATAGTTTTATATGATTTTATATTTTGAGCTAATATATCAATTACAGAGTAAATATATTTTAAGTCTGTTTTTCCATTGGACATGGCAGGAGTTCCTACAGCAATAAGAACAACTGGTGTTTGTTGAATAACTTGACCAACATCACTCCGGAATTGTAACCGATTGCGATTTTTGTGCATAAGTTCTGTTAAACCCGGTTCATAGATAGGATACTCACCTTTTTGGAGAGCGTTAATTTTATTCTGATCTTTATCAACACAAATAACATGATGTCCTAAATCGGCTAATACTACTGCTGATGTTAGCCCAACATAGCCAGAACCTATAATACATATATCCATAAAAAAATCACCCTTCTGAAATTAGTACTAGTTTTTACTTAAATATTGGTGGATAAGTTCATCTAGGATATTATGGATTAATCGAGAAATGAACGCTCCAACATATAACGTTTTACCTTTTCAAGGCGATCTATCTTACCATATATATAAGAAATAGGCTATCTATTATACTCTCAATCTGGTTTAAAATAATAGCAGGTCGACGAATATAATGGCCAATAAACCGATGGTGTTCTTTTATGATCCCTTTTTAAAGTTTAGATTGAATATGATTCGTTTCACCTGAAGTATGTCTTTTGAAAGAATCTTACTCCAGTGTGATTGGAAGTATTCTTATACTATATTTGATTTTAATTTGTTCCAATAATTATGTCTATCTAAGATAATATGTTTCAGTATTTTTGGTTCCATGACTAAAAACTATCACAACCTGAATAGTTAGGATAGTTCCAAATTTTGTACGAAATCTAAACAAAAAACGTATATTTTCGTAGCTTATAAAAAAAGGATCAGATGTCTTTGTATTAGGGTTTTTGCATTGGTTGAAATTACCAAACAAAAATATGACAACTGCCGAAATATTTTTGTTGACACTTAACGTAAGCGCTTTTATAATCAAGTGGACAATAATGAAAATCACTATCACTTAGGGGTAGCAGGGGGAAGCCATTCATGACATTCAAATTAAAAGTATTATCTGCAGCAGCGGTAACATCTCTTCTTTTTACGGGTTGTGCAAAAGAGGAAACAAAAGTATCGGAAGCACAAAATAAAAAGACGGAACAGACAGTGAAAAAAGAAGAAACAAAACAACAAGAAGTGGATTTTGTACAAGCTTATAAGGATGGAGTAGCTGAACTTGAAAAAGCGAAAGAGGGCAAAGAGGTTGACTTTGATAAAGTAACAAAGTTATATAAAGAAAAATTACAACCTCTTGTTCAAAAGCGAGATGGTGAATTTAGCGAACAAATCGATCAAACAATTACGGCTGCATTAGAAGCAGGTAAAAAGAAAGAAATGGAACCAATGGTTGTAAAGCAGCTATTTGATAAATTAATGCAAAAAGAATTCTTCCAATCAATGCGTCATGATTTCAAAGAAGTAGATGAAAAATGGGGCAAAAAAGATGATGTGAAGAAAGAAATGGATGAAGCGCTTGCTTTCTATAAAGGTGTAGAGGGCACAGTTGGAAAACGTGATGCAGCGTATGGCACACAAATGGCTTCTCAAATTAAAGGCGGCTTTGATGAAATGCAAGCAGCCATTGATAAAGACGACAAACTTGCATTTGCACTTGGTAAGCAAGTTGTAGATAAAACGATAATGAAAACATTCTACCTAGCGACAGGTGGAGTTCCACATGGTTATGCTACAAAAATGGTAGAAGCAGCAAAAACTGATGAGAAGACAGCGAAGATTGAACAAGCAGAAGGATGGGCATTTTATCAAGCGATCTATCCGTATATCAAAAAAGCAGCTCCTGAAGATGCAGACTTTATCTTAAAGCAGTTTGATTTAAAAACTGATATAAAAACAGTTGATGCAAAAGCAGTAAATCAAGCGTTTGTACGTGGATTCTCAAAAGTTGCATTAGGTGAGTATAAAGAAAGCCAAGAGAACTTTGGAAAAGATAAAGGTCCGATTACAGCATTAGAAGGCGCGTTGTTCATTAATATCATCGAAAATGATTTGAAAACAGTACTTGGTGAACAGGAAACAGTAGAGTTAACAAAAACAGCACAGTCTTATTTAGAAGCAGTAAAAGCGAAGAAGAAAGAAGATGCTGATAAATTGTTACCACAACTTGAGGGTGCGTTAAATAAAGCTGTTGAAGCAGCGAAATAATCTGCTCATACGTATACCTTTTGGAAGAAACCTTGTCTTGACAAGGTTTCTTCTTTTACATAGTGTGGTAAAGGGTGGTGAAATGAATGAAAGTATTAATTACTGGAGGGGCTGGTTTTATCGGGAGTCATCTTGCTTTAAAGTTGTTAGAACAAGGAAAGCAAGTTGTACTACTTGATAATTTCCACTCCTATTATGCGAAATCACGAAAACAGTTTCAGCTTGAACGAGTGCAGCGATATGGAAATGTACCATTTTACGAGTGTGATATTTTACATAAAGAAGATGTGAAAGCTGTTATGCAGCAAGAGAAGGTTGATGCAGTTATTCATTTAGCTGGATTTCCAGGTGTGAGACCATCACTTGAAATGCCAGATGCTTATATTGATATTAATATAAAAGGGACAAGTAACGTATTAACATGCGCAGGAGAAGAAAATGTAAAGAAAGTTATTGTGGCATCCTCTTCTTCTGTGTATGGTGAGCAAACAGGAATGCCTTTGAAGGAGGAAATGGCAAATGGCCGTGTCTTATCTCCTTATGCAGCATCGAAATACGGGGCAGAGTCACTTTGCCATGCTTATCAATATATGTATGGATTTCAAATGAATATTTTACGATTCTTTACTGTATATGGTCCGTGGGGGCGCCCTGATATGGCGATAGCGAGCTTTATTCGAAAATTATTACGTGGTGAAGAAATTGTTGTATATGGAAAGGGAACAGGAAGAGATTACACATACATTGATGATATTACAGAAGGGATTGCTCTTGCGTTAGAGTCGAATAGAAGCGATGTCTACAATCTAGGTTCGAATGCACCAATTTTAATGACTGAATTGCTTGCACAGTTAGAGAAGCACTTCCCGCTTATGCGCGTAAAGAGAGAGGCGCATCGTCAAGGAGATGTAACATCGACATGGGCTGATATTTCGAAGGCGAGAAATCAGCTGGGATATGAACCTCGTGTATCATTTGCAGAAGGGTTGGAGCAGACTATTGCTTGGGCGAAAGAATATCCGGATACTGTTTAATCTTTGCGGTATTTTCTTGTTATGTGTTTTTTTTGTTATATCGTGGCAGTCATTTGAAATGTCTTCTTTGTGGGGAAAACTATATGAATTATGGAAACATCCTTATACCTTAATAGTTCTTATTGTGATGTATGGCATTGCATTTTTCTTTCGTGCATACGCTTGGAAATTGTATCTTCATCATCATATTACAATGAAAGAGGCTTTATATGGATTGTTTTATAGCTTGTTTATTAATCATGTTTCTCCATTGAAAGTAGGGGATGCTGTTCGCATTGCGATCATTACAAAAGAAAAGAAAGTGACGTTAGGAGAAGCGACACAATCAGTTGTTATTCTTCGTATATTAGATTTACTTATTCTTGGTGTATTTGGAACAGTAGGGATGTTTATATTGTGGGGGAATGTTTTACTGAATGTTCCCGTTATCCTCGCTTGTATATGTATCGGAAGTGGTGCATTGTTTCTTTTGTATAAGAAAGTACCACAATTTGTAGAGGGACAATGGGAGCAATTAAAGGCCGTTTTGTTTACAATGCAAGGCGTTATCATTATATTACTAATTGTAATGAGCTGGATTTGCGAGGCTTTTGTAATTTATGAGATTGCGAGTTCACTTACATTCATACAGGCGGTTTGGGTAAATAGTATGACCATAGCAGGACAAGTATTTCAATTAACACCAGGCGGTCTTGGGACATATGAAACGGTAATGACGTTTGCGCTAAGGGCGCTTGGAGTAGAGGAAGTGGCAGCATATGAATGGTCATTAATGAGTCACGGTTTTAAATTTATATTTTCTTACGGTGTGGGTGCAATCCTGCTCGTCTTATACCCAATGGAGTTGCGTTCACTAGTCAGTCAGAAGGAGGAAAACATCCGGTGGAAGAAGTAAAAAAAGCATCAAAGTTTGAAAAAGTTGCAGCCCGTTGCTGGAACTTACTGAATGAAGGAAAACCGTTTACGCCTATTTTTGTATTCGGTACATTTTTATTGTTTTCTATCCCGCAGTTTGGACAAAATGGTTTTATTTCAGCATTTTTTAGTAGTTTTGTCCTCATTGTACCTTTACTTGTTTTATATTATTTGTTTGATTTTCCACTGTTTTTAAGAAATTATTTATGGTTTCCGTTTATTGCATATTTAATTGTATTTAAGATGGTCCATTTGCCATTATTCTTTTTTGCATTAGGATTATATTTCTTCTTTACAATTCTATTTTGGGGAACCTTATATTATCATTTGCGAATTGGTACATCATGGTTGAACTTCACACGGTTTTGGAAGCTGGTTTTAAAAAATAGTGATTCTACAAGTGGGAATGCACAAGAACAGATGCCAAAGTTCTTACTATTACTTTCGCTTTGGTATTACTATTACGATTTCTTTCAAGAAGGCGGTACATTTAACGGTGTAGATTGGAAAGTGCTGTGTATATTTTATGGTGCTCTTCTTATATATACGCTTATTTTACACCGTAATTTATTTGATTGGCAGCCAAAGGCAATTTCTAGCTATACAGAAAACATGCCTGAAAATCAAGAGGCATTAAATGAAAAAGTAGTTGTGATTGTGATAGATGGTATGCGAAAAGATCGTTTTGAGGCAGCACATACACCGTACTTAGATTCCCTTCGAAAACAAGGGACAGAGTTTTTAAATATGGAAACTGTATATCCAGCTCGTACAGTTGTATGTTTCTCATCTATGTTTACAGGAACGTATTCTTTTGAACATGGAATTAAATCGAATATGGTTTGGAAGCATGGAGTGAACGTAGAGAGTATTTTTGATTCTCTTCGTAAAGTAGATAAAACAGGGAAGATGTTGGCGGTTGCTCATCTTGTCGACGCGTTTGGCGATGATGTGGAAACATTTACTGCTGTGATGAAAAATGATGTTGTTGACTCGAAAATTATGGAGAAAGCAAGAAAGATTATGGATGAACAAGATCCAGATCTATTTATCGTCCAGCTTATTTCTACAGATCAAACAGGTCATAGCCGCGGCGTACTATATGATGAATATTTACAAAAAATTCATGAAGCAGATCAGCATGTGAAGCAATTTATTGAGCATTTAGAGAAAACAGGAAAAGCAGAAAATACGACATTTATCATTTGTGCAGATCATGGACAAGCGGATGGGATTGGTGGTCATGGGCATTTAGACGAAGGAGAACGGTTTGTACCATTCTTTATGTTCGGCCCTCATATCGCTCAAGGTATAAAAGTAGAAGAAAAGAAGAGTCTTGTTTCTATGGCCCCTACAATTGCTTATTTATTAGGAGCGCCGTATCCATCTCATAGTCGTGGTCCTGTCTTAGTGGAGGCACTAAAGGAGCAGGAAAAAGAATGAAAGTAATTGTTTTTATACCCGCATTAAATGAAGAGGATTCTATTGCACATGTCATTCAAAAGGTACCGCGCCATTTTCATCCAAGTGTAAAGGTAGAAGTACTTGTTATCGATGATGGCTCAACTGATAGAACGGTAGATGTTGCAAAAAAGGCCGGGGCTGATCATATCGTTTCATTTGAAAAAAACGGAGGACTTGGTGCAGCCGTTCGAGCAGGTTTGCAGGAGAGCTATCGTCTTGGGGCTGACATTAGTGTAATGATTGATGCTGATGATGAGTACCCAGCTAATGAAATTCCGAATGTACTTGAACCTATCTTTACTGGAGAAGCAGATTATACGATGGGTTCTCGTTTTCGAGGAACCATTCAAGGGATGAGATTACATCGACGTCTTGGGAATTATTGTTTTACGACGCTGCAATGTTTGTTATTGCGAAAGTGGATTCGCGATGGACAATCAGGTATGCGTGCTTTTTCTAGACAAGCGATGGAGCATGGGGAAATTATTCATGATTATAACTATGCCCAAGTTATTACTTTGAATTTAGTACGAAAAGGCTTTCGAGTACAAGAAGTACCGATTACGTATAAAGTAAGAGAAACAGGCGATTCTTTCATATCTTTTCGTAAGTATATGACGCGTGTGCTTCCGGCAATTTGGAAAGAAATGAAGCGTCCAGTAGAGAAAGTTATAATTGACTATGCTGCACATGTATTAACAGAAGATAAGAGGTGCTCGTAGCGAGCAGTTCTTATCTTGACAATAATAATCAGTAACCTTGGGAGGAACTTTCATGAAAAGAATCATTACATCATTATTTGTTGGTATTTTCTTACTATTCTCTGTGCAAACAAGTGCATTTGCTTATTCGTATGGAAATCCGAACGAAGAAAAAGTAGCTGAAGCATACAAGCAGATGGTTACCAAGTTAGATGAAAATCCGGCAAACTTTAAAGAAGCAAAAAAAGCATATGAAAATGTGCAAGAAGAAATTGATCAGCATATGGGAAAAGAACCTTCTAAAGCAATGATGAAGGACTTTGATAAACAAAATAAAGAAGATATTATTGCTGATATGCAAAAAATTCTTGCGCTTAATATTAATCGTCGTTTAACAAATGTAGACGAAAATTTTAAAGACTATGATACAAGCAAACGTTTATTAGCTAAAGCATTTGCTACATATGAAGCGTTATCACCAGTTGTTGGTGAGCACAATAAAGAGCTGGATAACAAGCTAAAGGATGAATTTAATAAAGCGTTAGAATCATTAGGAAATCCAGGCTTATTTGGAGTAGGTCAAAAAGAAGCAAATCAAGAGGCTTTCAAGAAAAGCAAAGACGTTATTTTAACAGAGTTACAAAAAGAGTTTAAAATTAAAGACTTTAAAGTTGGACACTTTAGTGCAAATAGTCAAGAAGATAAAGCAGCTTCTGATAAAACGGAAAAAACAGAGTGGACAGATTTAAGCAGCCTGAAAAACTGGGCTCCAATCGTAATTATTGTACTTATACTTGTTGGGGTCATTGTATACGCTGTAAGAAAACGCAAGTAAGGGTGAGGGGGAAGAGCAATGCAACTTCAGGCATTTCTTATTACATTTCGTGAAGTATTAGAAGCGTTGCTTATCGTTGGGATTATTACAACGTACTTAAAGCGCACAGATAGTAAACAGTATGTGAAATATGTTTGGCTAGGAGCAGGGCTTGCGGTTGTAGCAAGTTATATTGTCGCCCTAGTCTTTCAAGTTGTATTTACTGGTTTTGCTGCTATGGGTAGCGAAATGTATTTAAAAATATCCATTATTTTCGTTTCAGCCATTTTACTTACACAAATGGTATTTTGGATGGCAGAACATAGTAAGAATATGACAGCCAATGTGGAAAATAAAATGAATCAGTATATTACGGCTGGGAATATAATTGGAATGGTCGTGCATTCTTTTCTTGTTGTACTTCGAGAAGGTGTAGAAACTGTATTCTTCTTCGCAGCTATTACCGGTGGAAATATTGGAGAAGCGATGAAAGGCTGGGGAGCAATATCTGGTCTACTCGTTGCAGCAGTTGTTAGCTTCTTATTCTTTAAAGGAACGATGCGTATTTCACTCAAAGTATTCTTTAAAGTAACAGGTGGATTTATCGTATTAATTGCAGCAGGACTTCTTGTACAAGGCGTTTCTATGCTTCAAGATTTAAAGATACTTGGCAGCGTAATGCCACACGTATATGATATTACATGGCTATTACCAGAGCATCCTATTGATTATGATCATTATCTCCGCGATCATGGTACTGCACCACTTCTTTCTGGTGATATCGGTATTTTCTTAAAAGCATTTTTAGGATATTCCTCGATGCCATCTATTGAAGAAGTACTTGTGTATATCGGATATTTTGTTGTGTTGTATATGTTAATTGTCTTTAAAAAGCCGGTTAAAAAAAAGAAAGAAATAATGGAAGAAAATAAGTCAGTTAGTTAAAGTACAAGGTGTTTTCCTTGTACTTTTTTTGCAGAAAGGAAATGAGATGAAACAAGTACTACGTATATGGGCAGTTATCCTTGTTATTAGTGTGATTTGTATTCGTTTTTTCTACGCAAGTCCGTTTGCAGCAACGTGGGACGAAGTCGATTTTACACTTGCATTAAAGCAATATGACATATTGGCGATGCAGCCCCATTTCCCAGGGTATCCTTTTTTTATTTTAGGGGGAATGATAACGCATATTTTTATAGAAAATCCTGTGCAATCGTTAGGGGTTTTTAATGCCATCATGGCACTCGGCGCAGCTTTTCCGATGTATTGGATTGCACGTTATTATGTAAGTAAAACGAGCGCTCTTATTGTTGTAGCTGTCTTACAAACGAGCGGGTATTTCTCTATTTTAGTAACGCAGCCTATGTCAGAAGGTGCAGCATTAGCAATTGTATGGTGGTATATATGGAGTATAGAACGTGCCTTTCGTACAAAGTGTTTTCGAGCTCAATTCTGGCCAATCCTCTTCTTTGCGCTATTAATGGGTATAAGGTTATCGTATGCACCGTTTGGAATTGCACTTATTTTGTTATTATGGCAACAATGGCATGAAGAAAAATGGCGATTTATAATCTTATTTTGTACAGCTGTCCTTTCGCAACTAGTTTGGGTCAGTGCTCTTATTTGGAACATTGGTGGAATCACGGGGTTGTGGGAAATTTCTTTTGGATTTGTAGAAGGACATTTTACCGAATGGGGTGGAGCAGTTACAGATACGAGTGAACCACTTATTTCACGCCTCTATCGTTTGCTTTCTGAAAACATCATCTTTGCAGGAATAGGTATCCACTCTTATTATTTGGTAGCTTTCTTTTTGTTCTTTTTGTTCCTGTTTGTTTTACAATGGAAAAACATACGTTGCTATCCAAAGGTTTTGATTGCTCTTGGAATTTTCTATTTTCTTTGGAATTTATTTGGACAAAATATTGATAAACCTCGTCACTCTTATCCGATTGTAGCGATGTTACTATGCGTACTTGCTATTTCATGGTTAAAAAACAATCGTGGTATTATCTTGCTTTTATTTGCAACGAGTCAACTTATGGTGAGTATACCGCTCATGAAAGAACAACAAGTGGAGGTACCAGCAACATATCAACTCGCGTCATATTTGGAGGAGAAACAAGAGCCGTTTATTGTATACACTTGGGAAGAGACGAGGGTTATGGAATATTTACAAGTGCCGTATGAACATAAACGGTTTTACACATATTCATATTTTTTACAAGATAAAAAATATCATAAAAATGATAATATATATGTTACCAATCATCTTATTGAAGGATTTCAAAAACAAGGAATTCATATAGAAGGACAAGTTGAAAAGGAAGCCGTCTTTCATTCAAACCCATTATTTGATCCTGTTTATCATGAAATAGTTTTATATAAATGGAAAAAGGATTCTGTTGTAAAGTAAGTTAAAGTGCAAGGAATATTGTGATAATTTATACTTTCATTAAGTGTGGGGCAGTATTTTTACCTGTAACGTTTATACTATTTGTTTTCAGAACGATAACTATGCCAATTCGTTTTTTTGATATAATAGATGCGAAGCAGGAAATAGATAGAAAGATACTGCTAGTAATTTATACTTAAAATGTAGGGAGATTGAACAGAGTTATGGGGAATGAAAAAGAAATTAGTTCCGCTAAATTAATATGGAAGATGACGCGCCCGCATACATTAACGGCGACGTTTTCTCCTGTAATATTAGGGACTGTGGCATCACTTTATGTTGCCGAGATTCATTGGCTTTTATTTATTGCGATGATGAGTGCATGTTTAGCATTGCAAATAGCAACGAATTTATTTAACGAGTATTATGACTTCAAACGTGGGTTAGATACTGCTGATTCTGTTGGAATTGGTGGTGGAATTGTCCGTCATGGATTAAAGCCAAAAAACGTTTTAACAGTTGCGCTTTTATTGTATGTCGTAGCAGCATTTATTGGCATTTATATTTGTATGAATAGTAGCTGGTGGTTAGTAGTCATTGGTTTAATTGGGATGGCGGTTGGCTATTTATATACAGGTGGTCCATTACCAATTGCGTACACCCCATTTGGAGAATTAGTTTCTGGCTTGTTAATGGGGACATGTTTTGTACTCATTGCTTTCTTTATTCAAACGAATACTTTAACGATTGAAAGTGTATTGATTTCCATTCCAATTGGGATTTTAGTAGGTG
Source organism: Bacillus cereus group sp. BfR-BA-01383 (assembly GCF_022663495.1). NCBI lineage: Bacteria > Bacillati > Bacillota > Bacilli > Caryophanales > Bacillaceae > Bacillus > Bacillus cereus group sp. BfR-BA-01383. The sequence continues at coordinate 218,171 of NZ_JAKUFP010000004.1, read as the reverse complement.
CAATCAACATGTCGAATAACATCCGAGATATCGATGAAGATATTAAAGGTGGAAGAAAGACGTTAGCTATCCTCCTTGGGAGAGAGAAAGCAGTGGTAACACTAGCTGTAGCCTTTTTTATTGCTTATTTATGGATCGTTGTGATTGTATTGATGGGTTATATAAGCCCTTGGGCATTAATTATGTTCCTAGGTTTGAAAAAGCCAATCTCTGCAATTCAAGGTTTCCAAAAAGGAGTAAAGGAACCTGGATATATGCGCATCGCAATGAAATCAACAGCGATGACAAATACGATTTTTGGTTTCTTATTATCAGCAGGATTATTAATCAGTTATTTGTTTTAAATAAAAACCCCCAACAATCGGGCAATATTGTTAAGTGATTAACCCTCTATTTCTCAATTTTAATACAGAGAAATGGGGGTTTTTATTTTGGGATTTACAACGCTAAGCTCATTTTCCTGACGATTACCTCGTTTTTAACAACGTTAAGAAAGCTTTAGTGGCCTTAAAGAATCTAATGATATCACTTTCTCCGAATAAAAATGGTATTCTCCTAAAAAATTACTATGTTCCCAGCCTAAAGGGGACATATGGTGCAATAAAGCTATGGAAAGGGAAGAAATAATCATTTCTTATTCCATTGGTGGCAGCACCTTTTATTAGAATTGTCCCCTTGGTTTAACAAATGCTTTTTTGTAAATAATATGTTCGTTAAACAATTAATTAAGGGGGACTTGTATGCCACAGGATCGAAAAGTAGAAGTTCAAAACGATGCATACGAAGAAAAAGAGATCATACCAGATAATCCACAATATGTACCGCGTCACATGCAAATGGAGCTGCCTCACGAATTTTCCATAAATCCTCTGTTTGCCCGCGAAGGAGAAGCAGTCGTTCCGCGCTTTCACATGCCTGATAAAGGCATGTTACCAGAAACAGCGTATCAAATCGTCCATGATGAAATTGCTCTTGATGGCAATGCCCGCTTGAATCTTGCAACATTCGTTGGCACATGGATGGAGCCTGCCGCAGAGCAATTATATGCCAAATCATTCGACAAGAACATGATTGACAAGGATGAATATCCACAGACAGCTGAAATTGAGGAGCGGTGTGTCCGCATTTTAGCCAACCTCTGGCATTCGCCCACCCCCATTACAACTATGGGTGTTTCAACAACTGGATCGTCGGAAGCATGTATGCTCGGGGGGCTTGCGTTAAAGAGACGCTGGCAAAACGCACGCAAAAGCGAAGGGAAACCGGTGGATCGTCCCAATATTGTGTTTAGTTCTGCTGTTCAAGTCGTTTGGGAAAAGTTCGCGAACTATTGGGAGGTTGAACCACGCTATGTGAAGGTTAGCCCAGAGCATCCCCAATTGGATCCTCAGGGGGTCCTCGCTGTCGTGGATGAAAATACGATTGGTGTAGTACCGATTCTCGGTGAGACTTATACCGGACTTTACGAACCGGTTGCCGCCATTGCGAAAGCGTTGGACGATTTACAGGAGAGGACGGGTCTCGACATTCCCATGCATGTGGATGCGGCTTCGGGGGGATTTATAGCACCGTTTCTTCAACCAGATTTAGTCTGGGATTTTCAATTACCGAGGGTGAAGTCCATCAATGTATCCGGACATAAATATGGATTAGTCTACCCTGGATTGGGTTGGATAATTTGGCGGGAAGCTGAAGATCTCCCTGAGGATCTAATCTTCCGCGTCTCCTATTTGGGCGGAAACATGCCGACTTTTGCTCTGAATTTCTCTCGTCCTGGCGCACAAGTGCTCCTGCAATATTACAATTACCTACGTTTGGGGAAAAGTGGGTACTATGATGTCCAGAGGGCTTCTCAGAAAGTCGCTCTTTTTCTTAGTAAGGCGATTCAGAAGATGGAACCGTTCGAACTTTTGTCCGATGGTTCGGATATTCCGGTTTTCGCTTGGCGACTGAAAGATGGTTACACATTAAACTGGAATCTTTATGATTTATCTCGACAATTGCGTGTGTTCGGCTGGCAAGTACCCGCTTACCCATTGCCTCCAGATATGGAAGAGGTGACGATTATGCGCGTTGTGGTTCGAAATGGATTATCAATGGATCTCGCGCATTTATTTTTGATGAACCTCAAACAGGCCGTTGCCTTTCTGGATTCCCTGGACGGGCCTATGCCACATGATACGAAATGTGATAATGGGTTTCATCACTAAATGGGGACAGATCCCGTAGTCATTAAGTTGAGCTAACCACCGGTGAAATTAACTATCTTAGATGAATCCTTCCATTAAGAAATTTATTGGAGGGACTTTTTATGGATATTAAATCGACCAATAAGAATATGCTTTATACAGAAGAAAAGTTTATATCAATTATCGGTTTGGGGAACAGATTAAGCACCCGATCTGATAAATAGACGGAGAGATTCCACCTATTGATTCAAAAAATATGAAAATGGGTAATAGAATCTTTAGCCTATGGGAAAAGTAACATTATAAAACAAACTAAAAGAGCCAGCTCATACGAGTAGGCTCTTTTAGTTATCTACTATTTCCAATTGTCCTCTTATTTTCTCCGGAATGTCCTTTTCAGAAATAACGTCGTAAGAATAGACATACTTACCTTTCACATGAATTTTCAAGTAAGTTTTTCTTATAAAATCATTAGGAGTGTTCGTTCCTACTGTATATTCTTTCTCATTCCTTAATTCATCAACACCTTTTAGTGAGTACATAGCTCTTCCTTTATGATGGTAATCTGGAACGCCATATCCCTTCGCAACGGCGTATACATTTTTTTCTTCAGCAATCGGATTAAATCTGTCTAAATCCCCGCGTAATATGAAAGGTAGTAAGTATATAGGGAGGCCTATTCCTATTATGCAAATTACAAATTTCTTCATGATTATTTCTCCTTTTGTTCATTTACATGTTTCAGTATAGAAAAAAATTCTTATGAATAAAGGGAGATTTTCTTAAGATTTTCTTAAAAAGAATTTTAAGGTTATTTTAACCAAAATTTTCATGGAAATCCCTTTAAAAAGAACAAGAGTTCGTATATAATGAGAACAAACGTTCTTTTATTAGGAGTGATTACCTTGTATGATTATTTTCTTTTACCTAATCGTATTATTCTATGTGTAGATCTTCGTAGCTTTTATGCGAGCGTATCATGTATTAAAAAAGGACTGGATCCACGTTATACAAAATTGGCCGTTGTAGGAGATGTGAATCAGAGCGGATCAATTGTGTTAGCAGCAACACCGCCATTAAAAGCGTTAGGGATCAGGAAGATGGCAAGATTGTACGAAATACCGAAGCGACCAGATATTATTATTGTGAATCCAATTATGCATACGTATATGAAGTGTTCAACTTTCATAACTGGTTTAGCTTTGCAGTATGTCGCGCCCGAAGATTTTCATCAATATAGTATCGATGAATTTTTCATGGATATGACTGCAAGTATTCATTTGTTTGCAAATAATCCGCGCGAGTTCGCATTAAAGTTCAAGCGAGAAATATATGAACGTACGCGGATTGACAGTACAGTTGGCATTGGTCCGAACTTATTATTGAGTAAAGTAGCGATGGATGTTGAAGCGAAAAAGAATAGGGATGGAATTGCGCAGTGGACGTATGACGATATACCCGAGAAGTTATGGAGCATTAGACCGCTCAGTAAATTTTGGGGTATATCGTATAAAACTGAAATGAAATTGAACCGAAAAGGTATACATACAATAGGGGAGTTAGCGCAGTATCCTTTGAAACATTTAAAGAAATCTTTCGGTGTAATAGGAGAGGAATTACATTTACATAGTAACGGGATTGATTTTAGCAGAATAGCAGAAAAATATGTTCCAGCGACAATATCTATAACAAAAACCCAAATATTATTACGTGATTATTCGGTAGAAGAGTTCAGAGTTATTTTATTAGAACATATAGAAGAGGTTTGTTATAGGTTGAGAAGAGAAAAGAAATACGCACAAACGATCCACTTTTCAGTTGGATATAGTAAGGAATATGGCGGGGGAATAAAAAAGGCACATACGTTAAACAGAGCAACAAATTTAACGATGGATATTTATAATGTTTGTACATATTTTTTATACGAGCGGTATAAAGGAGAACCGATTCGATCGATAAGTATTTCGCTAACTAATTTAATAAATGAAGGGGAAGAGCAAGTTTCACTTTTCGATAACATTATACAAAGAGAAAAAGAAGTGAGATTAACGAAAGTTATGGATGAAATTCGAACACGGTTTGGTAAGAACAGTATTTTACGAGGGATTTCCTACACAAGCGTCGCAACAGCAAGATATAGAAACACATTATTAGGAGGGCACAAATCGTGAAAAATGCTAACATGCCAAAAGGAAGAGGGATGGTAAAGTGGCAACCGTTTGCTAGTATGCCAGAGCAATTTGCAGTTATTAAAGAAATGATACAGGAACAAACAAAAATCCCGCGTCCAATCTTAACGCAAGATGCAAAAGAAATGATTGAAAATAAGCTATTAACTTCATATTTAGGTGAGGAAGAGGTTTTACTTACATATTATAAAGATGGCTATTTATATAAAAATTACATAACAGTAGTTGATATAAATCCAATAAATGAGACGGTTACTTGTACAGATGCTTTTTGTAATGAACGGATTTTTAAGTTTGTTGATGTGATTGAAGTGAATTAGAGAGGGGGAATAGAAGTGATGATCTCTTCCTAACTTAATTATACCACGTAAATAACGTTCAAAATAGACTGTTTCTTCTCATTTACTACTGCTACAATCAAGAACACATGCAAAATAAGGAGAGATGTTACATGAGTTCTTTCGTTCTCGATTTTCAGGAAATAGAAAAGGTGCAGCTTTCGCTCGTTGGCGGAAAAGGATTGAATTTAGGGGCGTTATCAAACATACAAGGGATACAAGTGCCAGAAGGATTTTGTGTTACAACGGTAGGGTATGAAAAGGCCATCGAACAAAATGAAACATTCCAAACTTTGTTGCAGCAGCTAACAAAGTTGAAAATTGAAGACCGAGCTCAAGTTAGTGAAATTAGCAGGAAGATTAGAGAAGTCATTATGGAAGTAGATATTTCTTCGGATGTTGAGAAAGCAGTTACTCATTATCTCTCACGTTTTGGCGATGAGCATGCCTATGCAGTACGTTCTAGTGCTACTGCTGAAGATTTACCACATGCCTCGTTTGCAGGTCAACAAGATACGTATTTAAATGTGATTGGAAGAGAAGCAATTTTGCAGCATATTAAAAAATGTTGGGCTTCTTTATTTACAGATCGAGCGGTTATATACCGCATGCAAAACGGCTTTGATCATAAACAAGTTTCTATAAGTGTTGTCGTGCAACGGATGGTATTCCCGGAGACATCGGGAATTTTATTTACTGCTGATCCAATCACTTCTAACAGAAAGGTGTTATCGATTGATGCCAGTTTTGGACTTGGTGAGGCGCTAGTATCAGGACTCGTCTCTGCCGATAATTATAAAGTAAAAGAGGGCGAAATCGTCGATAAGATGATCGCGACTAAAAAAATAGCTATATATGGGCGGAAAGAAGGCGGAACAGAGACAAAGCAAATTGCCCCTAATGAGCAAACTGTTCAAACCCTTACTAACCAACAAATATTACAACTAGCACGTATCGGAAGACAAATTGAAGCTTATTTTGGTTGTCCACAAGATATCGAATGGTGCTTAGTTGAGGGGACATTTTATATTGTCCAAAGTAGGCCAATTACGACTCTATATCCAATTCCAGAAGCAAACGATCAAGAAAATCATGTGTATGTATCGGTTGGTCATCAACAAATGATGACGGATCCTTTGAAACCATTAGGGATGTCATTATTTCAGTTAACATCTTTTGGTCCGAGGTTTATGGCGGGAGGAAGGCTGTTTGTTGATGTTGCACAAAGATTGGCTTCGCCTACTGGTCGAGAAATGTTGTTAAATACAATAGGAAAATCGGAGCCGCTTAGTAAAGATGCATTAATGACGGTCATAGAGCGAGACGATTTTATAAAACTGTTACCAGAGGATAGTACCGGTAACAGCAAGCCATCTACATCGGCGCAACCACAAATTGAAAACGACCCGGCAATCGTTATGGATTTAATCAAGAATAGTGAAGCGTCGATTGAAGAGTTAAAACAAAATATGCAAACGAAATCAGGGTTGGATGTAGTTGATTTTATTTTGGAAGACATAAAGCAATTAAGGAAAGTATTATTTGACCCGCAAAGTATGGCTGTCATTATGGCAGGTATGGATGCTTCATCATGGATTAATGAAAAGATGGAGCAATGGCTAGGTGAAAAAAATGCAGCAGACACGCTTTCTCAATCTGTACAAAACAATATTACTTCAGAAATGGGGCTAGCATTAATGGACGTTGCAGATGTGATCCGCCCTTATCCAGAGGTCATTGAATATTTACAATATGTAAAAGATAATAGCTTTTTAGATGAATTAGTTACGTTTGAAGGCGGAGAAAAATCTCGAGATGCGATTTACGATTTTCTGAATAAATACGGAATGAGATGCAGCGGAGAAATTGATATTACGAAAACGCGCTGGAGTGAAAAGCCAGCTTCTATTATCCCAATGATTTTAAATAATATAAGAGACTTTGAATATGGTGCTAGTAAGCGGAAATTTGAAGAAGGATTGCAGGAAGCTTTGAAAAAAGAAGAAGAGTTAGTAGATCGATTGCAGCACTTGCCGGATGGTAAACAAAAAGTAGAAGAAACGAAGCGAATGATCAGTAACATCCGAAATTTCATCGGTTATCGTGAATACCCGAAATACGGCATGATTAATCGCTATTTTATATATAAGCAGGCACTACTGAAAGAAGCTGAGCGACTGGTGCAAAACAGCATTATTCGTGAAATAGAAGATATATACTACCTAACTTTTGAAGAACTTCACGAAGTCGTCCGTACGAATACACTGGATTACAAGGTTATTCATAAACAAAAAAATGATTATAAATTATATGAAAAACTAACGCCTCCGCGTGTTATCACGTCTGATGGAGAAATCATTACAGGTAAGTACAAACGAGAAAATCTTCCTGCAGAAGCAATTGTAGGTTTGCCTGTTTCTTCTGGAGTCATTGAGGGAAGAGCACGTGTTATTTTAAATATGGAAGATGCGAATTTAGAAGATGGAGATATATTAGTTACGGCATTTACGGACCCTGGCTGGACACCATTGTTTGTATCGATAAAAGGTTTAGTAACAGAAGTCGGCGGACTTATGACACACGGAGCGGTTATCGCACGTGAATATGGCTTGCCAGCAGTCGTTGGAGTGGAGAACGCTACGAAATTAATAAAAGATGGGCAACGAATTCGGGTACATGGAACAGAAGGGTATATTGAAGTGTTGTAATTAAGTGAAAGATCATCCGCTATTATAGTGGATGATCTTTTTATGTTTTTAAGCCAGCTGCTATTACCTGAAACTGAAGGTCGAAATAAAAATGAGCATATGAATTGGATTTCTTTGAATGTGCCTGTCGTAAACCAAAAATTGATATTTCCTGAAAATATCGATGAATCATAATGTATGCTAATCTAAAACGATGGATTTTTTCAAAAATATTACAAATTCAGACAATATCTTGTTAATTATCTGAATTTTCATTATTATATAAACGTTGTACTGTATTTAATATTGGGGAGGAATAGGGATGAAGAAAAAGCCTTTTAAAGTGCTGTCTACGCTTGCGGCGGCAGCTGTGCTTAGTTGCACATTTGGGTATGGGGGACAATCTGTTTATGCGGCAACGCCGTCTAATGCAGGAACTTTAAGTCCAATTGATGAAAATTTAATTCAAGAGGAGCGTTTAGCAGATGCGCTCAAGAAACGCGGTGTAATTAGTGAATCTACGTCGAAAGAAGACACATTAAAAGCTGTTGAAAAATACGTAGAGAAGAAAAAAGGCGAAAATGCTGGAAAAGAACCAGCAGCGGGGGACAGTGTTACAAGAGAAGCTGCTGACTTTTTGAAAAAAGTTAAAGATGCAAAAGCAGATGAGAAAGAAAAAGCACATCAACCTGTTAGTGGCCCGGTAGCTGGACAAGAGCCGGTTAAAGGGGGATTAAACGGCAAAGTACCAACTACTTCAGCGAAGCAAAAACAATATAACGGTGATGTTCGTAAAGATAAAGTTCTTGTATTGCTAGTAGAGTTTGATGACTTTAAGCATAACAATATTGATCAAGTACCAGGTTATATGTATTCAAATGATTTTAATCCAGAACATTATCAAAAAATGCTATTTGGTGATGAGCCGTTTACACTCTTTGATGGTTCAAAAATCCCAACATTTAAACAATATTATGAAGAGCAATCTGGTGGCAGCTATTCAGTCGATGGGACAGTGACAAAGTGGTTGACAGTTCCTGGTAAAGCAGCGGATTATGGTGCAGATGCTGGCGATGGCGGTCATGATAATAAAGGACCAAAAGGACCTCGTGATTTTGTAAAAGAGGCATTAAATGCAGCTGTAGAAAGTGGTATTGATTTATCTGAATTTGACCAATACGATCAATATGACAATAATGGAGATGGCAATAAAAACGAACCAGATGGTCTTATTGATCATTTAATGGTCATTCACGCTGGAGTTGGGCAAGATGGAGGCGGTGGTAGACTAGGTGATGACGCAATTTGGTCACATCGCTGGAACCTTGGAGCACCATATCCAATTGAAGGAACAAAAGCAAAAGTTGATAACTGGGGCGGTAAAATGGCAGCATACGATTACACAATTGAGCCAGAAGACGGAGCAGTTGGTGTATTCGCACATGAATTTGGCCATGATCTAGGTCTTCCAGATGAGTATGATACGAAGTATTCCGGATCAGGTGAGCCAATTAACTCTTGGTCTGTTATGAGCGGCGGCAGCTGGGCTGGTAAAATTGCAGGTTCAACGCCACCGAGTTTCTCTCCGCAAAACAAAGAGTTCTTTCAAAAGAACATGGGTGGAAACTGGGCAAATATTGTAGAGGTTGACTATGATAAATTAAACCGCGGTATCGGCCTTGCGACGTACTTAGATCAAAGTGTAACGAAATCAGCTCGTCCTGGTCTGATTCGGGTTAACTTACCAGACAAAGATGTAAAAGGTATTCAGCCTGCATTTGGTAAGAAATATTACTATAGTACAAAAGGCGATGATCTTCATACAACATTAGAAACGCCAGTGTTTGATTTAACAAATGCAGCAAATGCGAAGTTTGATTACAAATCATTGTATGAAATTGAAACAGGGTATGACTTCCTTGAAGTACATGCAGTGACAGAAGATGGTACGAAAACGTTAGTGGATCGAATTGGTGAAAAGAATGTGAAAAATGGCCTAGACACAACAGATGGTAAATGGGTAGATAAGTCATATGACTTAAGCAAATTTAAAGGTCAAAAAGTAAAATTAGTATTCGAATACATTACAGATGGTGGTTTAGCACCGAACGGATTTACTCTTGATAATGCTACATTAACTGTAGATGGAAATGTTGTGTTCTCTGATGATGCAGAAGGCGAAGCGAAATTAAAATTAAATGGTTTCGTTGCAGCAAACGGTTTTGATAAGAAGAAACATAACTACTATTTAGAGTGGAGAAACTACGCTGGTGCTGATCAAGCATTAAAATATAGCAGCGGTGTACCGTATAATACAGGTCTTGTTGTATGGTATGCAGACTCTAGCTTTACAGATAATTGGGTTGGTATGCATCCAGGCGAAGGTTTCTTAGGGGTTGTCGACTCTCACCCAGAGGCAATTGTTGGAACGCTAAACGGCAAACCAACTGTTAAAAATAGTACACGATTCCAAATCGCAGATGCTGCGTTCTCCTTTAACCAAGCGCCAGCATGGAAAGTTGTATCTCCAACACGCGGAACATATGATTACAAAGGGTTACCAGGTGTAACGAAGTTTGATGATTCTAAATCGTATATGAACGATTTAATCCCAGATGCAGGACGTAAAGTACCGAAGCTTGGATTGAAATTTGAAGTGGTTGGACAAGCAGATGATAATTCTGCAGGTGCAGTTCGTTTATATCGTTAATAATGGAGAAGCTGTTGAAGAGGATTCCTCTCAACAGCTTTTTTCGTAGGAACATAAATTTTAAGTTATTAATAAAATAGTAACTACTTAGCCTAGAAATTTGGTAAAGGGTATTATTCCAATGAAAATATGCTTACACTTATATGAAAATTAGATAACAGAGTTGATATAAATCCATTAAATGAGACGGTTATATGCAACTGATGCTCTTAGTAGTAAGCGCACTTTTAAGTTTGTTAATGTAATTGAGATTGATTAAAACATGTTTCTATGCAACAGGCCTATTTCTTCAAGCCAGCTGCATAAAAAGGTCCATGAACTGCGATTGTTGATAAAATGTGAGCAATTTCCTCCGGTGTTTCTTTTTGCCCACTATTTAACCATTGCTGAATGACACCTATATGAGCAGATGCCATATAAGAAGCTAAGTATTGGCTCGGGACAAGTAAATTTTCTTTCTTAATAAGAGCATCATTCGTATCTTCAAACAGTGTTTTCCACATAAAGTCTTTCAGTTTTGTTTGGAATGATAAATCTCCTTTTGGACTAAGTACAGCTTTTATAAAATCACTATTTTCATTTAGAAATTCAAGTATAGAAGCGATAAGTACAAATGGAGTCGTTGGGGAAGGATTTGATCCAAGATCCGCAATAACTTCCGGAAATTTCTTTTTTGCAATGCTAGACATCTCGTACATAATTTCTTCTTGGCATCTCGTCATTAAATCAAATTTATCTAGATAGTGTGTATAAAATGTACCACGGTTTATGTTCGCTTTCGTTGTAATATCTTTTACTGTAATGGCGTCAAAGCCTTTTTCTTCAATTAATTCCACAAATGCATTTCGTATTGCCGTTTTCGTACGAATCACGCGTAAATCTAAATTACTATCTCGCAAAGTATGTCCCTCCTAAATTTTCTTCAACATATTTATCAAATGTGTCTTATAACCGACACATTTGCGTTTTTTGATTATTGTATAAGGTTCAATGCAAACATATAATTCAACATATAAATAAACAACACGTTGTTCACTTATTGTAACTGAAATTAAAGGAGGGGAAAAGAACATGTTTAAAAATAAACTTTTATTATTATCACCAGTCATTGCACTACTTATTGTCTTTATTTTTTCATTAACATTATTCCCGACAGTTCAACCACAGCCGAAAAACTTGCCAATTGCAATTGTAAATGAGGATCAAGGAGTAGAAATTCCGAACCAACCTAAAATGAATATGGGGCAAACGATTGTTGATACGATTAAAAACAAATCTAAATCAGATGAAGAACCTGCGGTGAAGTGGGTAGAAGTAAAAAATAAGGAATCGGTTCAAAAGGGGTTAAACAATAAAGAGTATTACGCGGCATTAGTTATTCCGAAAGAATTTAGCGCAAAACAAGCTTCATTACGAACACCACAGCCATCATCACCAGAGGTAGAAATATTCATAAATCAAGGAATGAATACAGCTGCATCAACTATGGCAGGGCAAATGTTAAATGGTGTAGTTGATAATATGAACAATACTGTTCGTACGCAGCTACTAGATGGGTTTAAAGCAAAAGGTGCTACTTTAACAACAGATCAAGCTTCAAATTTAGTAACACCTATTGCGAAGAAAGTGACAAATGTGAATGAGGTCGGAAAAAATAGTGCGAACGGTAACTCGCCAATTTCTTTATTCCAACCGCTATGGATTGCAAGTTTAGCGAGTGCCGCAATTATCTTTATTGCGATTCGTAAAATGACAGTCGGCTCACGAAAAGAAAACTTTGTATTAAAAGTAAAACAAATAGTAACAGGAGCTGTTGCGGCGCTTGTAATTGGATTTGGTCTTACATGGATTGCAGATGGAATGGTAGGATTAAATATTTCGAATGTAACGGATACGGCGTTGTTCTTATCTATTACAGCGTTTAGTTTCTTCTTAATGATTACAGCGGTGCTCTCATTAGTTGGACTAAATGGAATCGGATTATTCGCTTTATTGCTATTCTTCGGAGTACCATTATTATCGCTAGCGCCCGAAATGTTACCCTCGTTTTATCAAGATTGGGTATACTCATGGTTGCCAATGAGATTTATGATCGAAGGACTAAGAGAAATCTTCTTCTTCGGAAAAGGTTTAAGCTGGAATACACCTGTTACTGTCCTCGTTTGGATTGGTGTAGTAAGTATGGTTACTATATTAGCAACTGCTTTCAAACGTAGTGCAGTAAAAGGGCGTAAAACAGAATTGAATGTTTAAAAAAAGCCGTTTCACTATTTAGTGAAACGGCTTGTTGTGGTGAAATCTATAAACTGAAGAATTCGTATTTGCTGTTGTAGCCTTGGAACAAAGTATGATAATTTTTATGATTTTTGCTCAATTTAAACGCCCGATTGTTGCAAATTGTTGTGCTTGGCATTAAGTCGGGATCTCTAAAGATCGCGCACGTTCCAAACAATCTCACCGCGCTCGTCCTCCCACGTACTGTGATGCCGCTTAAACCCTATTTTTTCTAGCACTCGGAGGGAAGCAACATTCCAAGCGCCTACAGTCGACCAAAGTCTGTGGCGCCCAGTAGCAATCGCAGCGTCCAGCACAACGGATGCTGCCTCAGTCGCGTAGCCTTTACCATGAGCACTGCGGAACAGCTCGTATGCAATTTCTGGCTCTTCAAGTGTGGAACGCCCGATAATCAAGCCACAGTATCCGATGAAATCGCCTTCGTCTCGCCTTCGAATAGTGAGAAGGGAAATGCCATTTTCGTCTGCCTTCTTGCGCATCTCAATAAGACGGCTACGAACGGAGTCAACGGTCGGCATGTCCACACCACGTTCGCCAATTAATTTTCTCAGCCAAACTGAATCGGATTCCTCCCACATACTCAGCTCAAGTCGTTCAGTTTTTAGCTGGAACTCCATAGTTTTAAATAAAGATGGCATAGTGGAACCTCCTAGTTATGTCACTGCACTCATAATAGCTTCGCATCACCACATCAGGTTGGAAATCCGGTTAATTCGCGAATTTATAGCAACAGTGTACAAAAAATTAGTGATATTTTATCCCACATTCACGAGCAGTAAAACGGCCACCTCAAAATTCGGCTGGAGCAAAGAAGTTAGGTGGAAGCCCTGCTGCCCGTAAACCCCCACTGATTATAGTTTCACTTTATGCATAAGCAATTCCTTTGCAAAATAGACCATTATATCAAACTTTCTTTTAAAGCTACAGCTGTCCCGTTATATACACATGCTCCGAATATTTCAAAATGCATAAAATGTTATGCGAAATTAAGGAGGGGATACGATGTATAATTCGAATTATCATGATTGGTATAGACAGAATGATAAGTTGATTAGTGATATTGAAAAAGCGATTAACGGAGAGTATAGCGCCATCAGTTGCTATGCGAAATTAGCGAACATGGCTCCAAATCAAGTAGAACAAAAACAAATTCTTGAAATCCGTAATGATGAAATAAGACATTTTCATCATTTTGTACAAATTTATACGAACTTAACTGGCAGGCAGCCGAAACCACAGATTACTGAAGACTGCCCGAATACGTACTTACAAGGATTAGAATTCGCTATACAAGATGAGCAAAAGACCGTAGATTTTTATTTAGAAATTTCAGATGAAGCATCAGATGCATCTATGAAAGATTTATTGCGCAGAATAGCTGCAGATGAACAAAATCATGCGGTGTGGTTTTTATATTATTTTGTGAAGTCGAAGTGAATGTTAAAAATGAATGGCTGATGTGGTGAATATATTAGAAATGATTTTAAAATGTAGTGCAGTAATTGAATGCAATACTTAAATATAATTAGAAGGAAACCGTTTCACAGTAGTGGAACGGTTTTTTTGCGATGAAATGCAAGTTACATAGGATCGACAAAATATAGTAGTTGAATTTGGTATATAATGTATGAAATGAAAATAAATAAAGTGAAACTTTAATCAGTGGGGATCAAAAAGCGATTGAATTGATGTATGAAAACGCACTCGATTTAGGATTTTACGTGGAATATGTTACAGACGAAAATGATGGCAGAACGCATTTGTCAGTATGGTAGCGCTAGGAAAGGGGAACGGAAATATGGAGAGAACTACAGTTCAAGAATATACAATTCGAATTGCTTCTGAAGAGGAAAGTGATAGCATTATAACGCTATTAAAAGAGGTAGCACAGTGGCTACAACATAAAGAAGTGGATTAATGGCAGTATCTATTAGGAGGAGAAGCTACGGCTGAAATACTAGAAGGTATAAGAGAGAAATATACGTATGTTGTTACGAAAGAAGATGAAATTGTCGGCACGGTTACAGTATCTCCTAAACAAAGTGAATGGGATGAATATATTTTTGGTAAAGAGGAAGTTTCTAATTCATTATATATTCATAGATTTGCGGTGAAGCGGAAGTATAAAGGGAATGGAATAGGAGAATGGATTTTACAGTGGATAGAAGAGAATGTACAAAGGGATAAAAAGTATTTGAAGTTAGATTGCGCCCGGCATAATCGTACATTGAATGATTTTTATAAGGAAAACGGTTTTGAATATGTTGGCAGTACGGATGGACTTAGTAAGTTTCAAAAGAGGAGGAGAAAATGAATGAATTCAATTAACGTAAATTTAGTTGAAAAGTTAATACAGGAACAGTTTCCTGAATGGGCACATTTAGAAGTGAAACCTGTAAAGCTTAGCGGGCATGATAATAGAACGTTTCATCTAGGCGATCAGATGAGTGTAAGGTTACCAAGTGATGCAGCATATGCACCGCAAGTAGAGAAGGAAAACAAGTGGCTTCCTATATTAAGTAAGGAACTTTCTTTACCAATTTCGGCCCCAATTGCGAAGGGGAATCCGTCTGAAGAATATCCGTGGCCTTGGTCTATTAATAAGTGGATAGAAGGAGAGACAGTTACGAAAGAAAATGTACATGACTTAAATGAATTCGCAACGGATTTAGGATCATTTCTAGTAGCATTGCAATCAATCGATGCGAGTAACGGACTAATAGCGGGTGCGCATAATTTTTATCGAGGCGGATTGATATCTGTATACGATCAAGAAGCGAGAGTGGCTATCGAAAATAATAAAGATGTTTTTGATGAAACATTATTAAAGCATCTTTGGAATTTAGCACTTCGGTCAACGTGGAAGCGTAAACCAGTTTGGGTGCATGGAGATATAGCGCCAGGGAACTTACTCGTTAAAGACGGAAAGCTTAGTGCCGTAATTGATTTTGGCATATTAGGAGTAGGAGATCCTGCTTGTGATGCAGCGATGGCTTGGACATTCTTTGATAAAAATAGTAGAAACATATTTAAAGAAATATTACGTATGGACGAAGAAACGTGGAATAGAGCGAGAGGCTGGGCGCTTTGGAAGGCGTTAATTACATATGATGCGAATAAAGGGAGTAATAAGGGAGGGGCAGAAGAATCTCATCGTGTGATCCAAGTGATTGTGGATGATTATTAAATAAAGTGAAAAGGTTTAATAATATATAGCATCAGTTTTGATTGAAGTTACTTGACGTTTACTGTGCAATAAAAAGGAGGGAACATGATTGAAAGTCAAGCAAGGAAAATATGAAGAAATAAAATTGCGTGATAGAATTCCAGGTATGGTTGAATATATAGATAGTACAAGGCTTCCAGCTGATTTTCACTACTATATTCCTCCACACTGGCATAGAAGTATTGAAATTAGTTTAGTAATATATGGAGACGTTTTTTTATATGTAAATGGGCAAAAAAAGAAAGTATCAGCTGGTGAGTTTATCTTTGTAAACAGTGGAGATGTGCACGAATTTGAAAAAGTTGAGAATGTAAGTTGTGCAGTAATGATGTTAATAGTTTCTTATGAATTTCTTAAAGAGCTAAATGATGATTTTGATAAATATAGATTTAATCTAAAAGAATCCGTTGTTCAGAAAACAAAGCTCCAACAAATATTTTATGAATTAAAGGAGTTAGTCACAAATTCTGATGATTTAAGCTATATAAAAATTAATAGTTTAATTTATGAGATTGTTTATATTTTATTGCGCCATTGTAAAGATGGGGAGAAAGTAGATAATGATTTTCAACTTGGAAATAAACAAAAAGAGATGATTACATATATTTATGAACATTACGATGAAGAGCTTAAAATGAAAGATGTGGCGAAACACTTTTTTGTCACTGAGGAACATTTTTCCCGTATGTTCAAAAAGTCTTTCGGATCAAATTTCACCTCTTTTTTAACGAGATACAGGCTTCATAAAGCTTATGAAGATATTATTAGTAGTACAAATTCTATACAAGATATAGCAATAAAACATGGATTTCCCAATGTAAAGTCATTCATTTCACAGTTTAAGGGGAAATATGGATATACACCATTACAATATAGGAAAAATATGATATCAAAAAATGACAATAATTGAATCAAATATGAACAACAATAAAAATACGTTCCGTGTTACATTTTGTACATGGAACGTATTTTTATTTAGTAAATGGAAATATACACGATTATATGATTTTTTAAAAAATGTAAGCGTTTTAATACGAGGTAGGGGGAATAAAAGATGACTAGACAATATAGCTTAAATTTATTAGAAAAAATTCAAGAAAAGCAAGAAACCATCAATGTACAAGGTGCAGAAGTCTTAGTGAAAAACATACCAGATTGCGATGAAAAGGGAGCAATGGATCCACGTCTTTATAAAGACATGAAGGTTCAAATGAATATAATGAGGTTTATGCCTAAAAATATGATAAAAATGGACGCTTCCGAAAAATCAGTAAGGAATATGAGAAAACAGTTTAATGGTATTAAAAGCGTTCCGATCGTCACTAAAGATATAAATATTACGAATGAAACAGTTAAAGCGGAAGATGGATATGATATTCCGATAAGGATTTATAATAGTATTTCGAAACGAGAGAATGCTCCAATTCTATACTTTATTCATGGTGGCGGATTTATGGCGGGATCACCAGATGTGGTAGAAGAACTTGTGAAATTAATAGTAGAAAAAACAGATATACTAGCTGTTTCCGTAGATTATCGATTAGCTCCAGAACATCCTTTTCCAACTGGGCATACAGATTGTTACACTACTTTAAAATGGATTTATGAGAATGCTGAAGCATTCGGCGGTGATAAGAATAATATCTTTGTTGCTGGTGATAGTGCTGGAGGGAACTTAACCCAGTATTGTACAACGAGAGATATGGAAGATGGTAGAAACCTCGTTAAAGGACAACTGCTTCTGTACCCTACACTTAATATGTGTGACTATGAAGACGAGTTTTATTCTTGGAGTATAGATAAGTATGAGATTGCTCCGAAGTATAAAAAAGGATTAGAAAAAATGCTTAATGTGATGCATTCAATGGCCGGAGGGATGGCAGAAATACTTGGTACGCAAGAAATTAATTCGAAGTATTTAAGTCCATATGTTGATGTATCTCCAGACTATCCATGTACATTTATTACGGTAGGAGAACATGATTTTTTAATGATAGAATGTTTGGCATATGCGGCTAAATTGACTAAAAAAGGAGTGGATACTGAAACAGTCCTCTATCGTGGTTTAGGGCACGCATATGGAGATAATGTAGGTGTCTATCCTCAAAGTGAAGATTTAGCGATTGAGATGGGGAATTTTATATTAAAACATAGTGGGAAGTAAGGGAAATGATGAAAAATAAAAAAGTGATAGTAAGTCTAACTTTCGCTATTTTACTATGTATATTCGCATTTACAGACCTACAGATATCCCATAGTTTATATGAACCAACTAATAAGATCGCTCTTTTTTTACAAGCTATAGGAGAAATTCCAGCGATGCTTATTGCCTTACTTTCTAGTATGTATTTATTTAAAGTTAGAAAGAATAAAGGTTCAAGAGGGTATTATCTATCTGGAATCGGCTATGGATTAATCATTCTTTTGTTCGCTTTTATAGCTTCATTTATGCTAGTGAAGTATTTAGTCATTTCAAAATTTTTAATTCCAATTTTTATGATATGCTTTATTGCAGTTTGCTATATGATTTCTAAATCATGGAGTAAGTATGATGATGCAAGATTGAGAGATATTGCGTTAATTGGATTATTAAGTGTAGTGATCGTGTTAATTACATTTAATCTAATAAAATTAGGATGGGATAGAGAACGCTATCGTCATATGATTTCTATAGGATCTTTTGAAGGATTTTCAAAATGGTTTATACCTCAAGGAATTGCTAAAAGTGATGAGTTTATGTCATTTCCTTCAGGCCATAGTGCGAATGCAGCGCTCGTTATTTGGTTGAGTTTATTACCGGAGTATTTTGCTTCATTAAAACGTAAAAAAATAGGTGTTTGGATTTTCATTCTTATATGGATGATACTAGTGCCAGTTAGTCGTATTATGGTAGGGGCTCATTTTGCTTCAGATGTTACAGTTGGAGTCGCTATTTCATTGATTGTCTTTATGACTATAAAAAAGTATATATGGAGAAAAAAGAAAGTTGATGTGCAGAGTATTCATGAAAGTATGTAAACACTCATTGAAATTTATCGACGGATATTCCGTTAAAAGTATCTGAACTTATTATTTTGTATGTGCAGAGAACGATATTAACGTTGCTTATTATTACACCGATTGCTTATTTATTGCTTTGAACTACTATGTTTTCTGACTTATATAATCAATAAAAGGGAAGTCATTTTGATTCGAATGACTTCTTTTTGTTTGCCGTAAAAGTCAAATTTAACGTTCGAATATTCCTTGACAGGAATATTCGAACTTGGATATAATTGATTCAATAGGAAGATAATATTAGTGATGATATTGATGTGTTATAACCGGAGACCATCACTTAACGAGGTGAGTGATATGTCGGGGAAATTTCCGGGCGTGAACATAGCGACGCTGAATGCTTTATCTGAACCGAATCGTATGAATATCGTTGAACTTTTACGTGACGGTCCTCTAACTGTTGGGGAAATTGCGGACCATCTAGGATTAAGGCAACCACAAACTTCGAAACACCTAAAAGTGTTAAGCGATACAGGGATTGTGGAAGTGCAAGCTGAAGCTAATCGTCGGATTTACAAGCTCCGACCTGAGCCTTTCCAAGCGCTGGATTGTTGGGTACAGTCATTTAAGCGTGTCATGGAAGAGAGATTCGATAATTTAGATGAGTATTTGAAGGAATTGCAAAACAAGGAAAAGCCTTAAGGAGGAATTAAGATGTCAAACAATACAATGGTATCGAGAGTAGAGAACGACCGAGTATTAGTACTAGAGCGCGTTTTCGATGCGCCGCGTAATCTTGTATTCAGTATGTTTAAAGAACCAGAGCATTTGAAGCATTGGTGGGGACCAAAGGGTTGGGAAATGCCATCATGTACTGTCGATTTCCGTCTAGGAGGCGTTTGGCACTACTGCATGAAGTGTGTCGATCAGAACCTTAGGCAATTCTTTGGTATGGAATCATGGGGAAAAGGGGTCTATAAAGAGATTATTGAGCCAGAGAAAATCGTCTACACTGATTACTTTTCAGATGCTGAAGGCAATGTAAATGATTCTATGCCGTCAACCGAGATGACATTGGAATTCATCGATTTAGGTGGAAAGACAAAGTTAATAAACCGTGCTGAATATGTTAACAAAGAGGCACTTAAGAGTGTTATGGACATGGGTATGCTGCAAGGCATTACTGAAACTTGGGATCGTTTGAACGAGCGATTGGAGTCGCTGAAATAAATGATTAAATCGTAATTTTATTTTTAGTGATAATGGAATTTAATAAAAAATTGTAAGGGAGAGTTAAAATAAATGATTAATAATGTTGGTCAAATTATGTTGTATGTGAATAACCAAGATGAAGTGAAGGAATTTTGGACAGAAAAAGTAGGGTTTGTTGTCATTTCAGAAGAAGATAACGGTCAAGGAATGCGATGGATTGAAATTGCTCCGACGAAAGAAGCTGAAACAAGTATTATTCTCCATAATAAAGAGTTAATTGCTAAAATGCAGCCTGAGTTAAATCTTGGTACACCTTCTTTAATGTTCTTCTCAAAAGACTTTGATCGTCTATATAGCGATTTAGTAAACAAAAACGTTACAGTTGGGGAAATTGTAACTATGCCTACAGGTAGAATATTTAATTTTGCAGATAGTGAAAATAACTATTTTGCCGTAATGGAAAAGAAATAAATTTTAATTCAAATTATGAGTGCGATGCTTGAATAAAGGCATCGCATTTTTTATTATTTTTTCAAAAACAAATTAATTCTATATAATGATAAAACGATATAAAATAGTATGTTATAGTAACAACAAAGGGGGATTACAAATGGAAATTATTCACGAAAGTGCAAAGTTACGGTTAATAGATAACAATGATGTCGAAACTTTGTTTTCAATTATAGAAGGAAATCGGGATATTTGGGCGTATTTAATCTCTAAAATGGATAGTGTTCAAGATATGCAGCAATACGTTCAAAAAGCAATAAAGGGCTACGGAAGGGGGACTCAAATACCTTTCGTTGTAGTGGATCAAAAAACGAATAAAATTGTAGGAAGTACACGTTTATATAATATTTCTGTAGAAGATAAGACAGTCGAGTTAGGGCAGACGTGGTATCATCCAAGTGTACAACGTACGAGTATAAATACAGAGTGTAAATATATGCTTCTCCAGTATGCTTTTGAAAAAATGCATATGCTAAGAGTGCAAATTAAGACGGATGTAAGAAATGAACAGGCACAACGAGCAATCGAAAGGTTAGGCGCGGTGAAAGAGGGCGTACTGAGAAACGAAAGAAGATTGCCAAGTGGATATGTGAGAGATGCAGTTGTGTACAGTATAATTGCAAGTGAATGGCCAATTGTGAAAACGCGTTTATTAGAAAAACTAGAGTTGTATAAAGAAAAGTTATAATTCGTGTTTTGAAAGGTATATGGATCGTGATACATGAAAAATATGCCTTTTTTCTTACAAAATGCTACTATATTTTAATTACTTTTGTTTCATCGTTCCCTTCTGATAAAAAATTCGTTACAATGGAGTTGTATGGTAATAAACTTATATTACAAAAAGTAATGATAACCGCAAACGAAAAACGAATTGATAATCCTCAATTTTAAATGAAAACCCTTTTATATAAATAAAACAAGAAAAATTTCTTCTTTTAAATAAATTCAAACAAACTGATTTGATATATACGTTTTTTATAGAAGTATGGATGATGTACGGAGGCAATTAAATGAAAGAAAATAAGAAAAGTAAAAAAAGACGAATCTTTCAAGTATTTTTACTAATGATTTGTTCTATTATTTTATATGTAAGTTATGCAGCTTACGATATTTGGAGTTACCGCTTTAAAACAGATGATAATGTGAAGACAGATGCTGGTATCGTACTAGGAGCAGCTTCATGGAACGGAAAACCATCTCCTGTATTTAAAGAAAGAATTAATCATGCAATCTCTTTATATAAGAACGGAAATATTAAAAAGATTATTTTTACAGGTGGTACAAAGTTTGAGGCAGAGCTTGAGGAATCGCGTACTGCTAGAGTGTATGCACTGAAACATGGTGTAAAAGAAGAGGATATTCTAATTGAAACAAAGTCCCTTTTCACAGAGGAGAATTTAAAGAATGCTAAGCAAGTTGGAATAGAGAACGGAATCGACACATATACGATCGTGAGTGATCCACTTCATATGAAACGTGCGATGAGAATTGCAAAACATATTAAAATTGATGCGTATGCGTCACCAACGCCAACGTCAGCTTATAAAACGTTAGATACAGAAATCCCATTCTTCTTTAAAGAATTATTCTCGTATATTGGCTATGTAACCTCATTGCCATTAAAGACATTGAAGGGAGACTAATATAAGGAAAGAACCTATTTTAAAATAGGGATTTTTCTTATTGTTCAAAAACATTGTATTTTTATCGGAATAGTGAAACAATAGAGAGGTAGCTTCATATAATCATAATGACAAAATGAACGGTTGATGAATCGGACATAAAGGAGATTATAATATGGCACTCTCATTTGTGGAAACAGAAGAACAGTCTTATATTATTAAGCAGTTAAATGCTTTAATTCCAAAGTTTATGGAAAGAGAATCGGAGTTAGATGAACTAGGTTCTTTTCCATATGAAAATATACGAAACTTAAAAGAAATCGGATATACGAAATTAACACTACCGAAAGAATGTGGAGGGAATGCAATTTCCTTATACGACTTCGTATTGTATCAAGAGAAAATTGCAGAAGGTTGCGGAGCTACTGCGTTATCAATTGGATGGCATATTGGTATTGTGAAAGAGCTAGCGGAAAATCGTTCTTGGAGTGAAGAGATGTTCCAATGGCTTTGCGAGGAAGTGCGTAATGGTGCGCTCTTTAACCGGGCAGCAACAGAGCCGAAAACAGGGAGTCCGACGCGTGGCGGAAAACCAGAAACAATAGCGGTTCAAAAAGGTGATAAGTGGATTATAAATGGAAGAAAAACTTTTACAACGATGGCGCCAGTACTTGATTATTTTATTATTTCAGCAAGTATTGAAGGCCGAGAAGAAGTTGGTGAGTTTGTCATTCCAAGAAATGCGCAAGGCGTGTCAATTGAAGAAACGTGGGATAGCGTCGCAATGCGAGGGACTGCTAGCCACGACCTCGTCTTACAAAATGTAGAAATAGAGAACCGCTTTTTTACGGATATAAAGGGCGGGAAAGTGAAACAAAAGGGGATTGGCTGGTTGCTACATATACCAGCATGTTATTTAGGAATCGCACAATCAGCAAGAAATTATGCAGTTCAGTTTGCGGAATCATACAAGCCAAATAGTTTAAATCATTCAATTAGTTTATTGCCGAATGTTAGAAGATTAGTCGGAGAATTAGAACTTGAGCTTATGCAAGCTCGCGTCTTTTTATATCAAATTGCGAAAAAGTATGATGAAGCAGAAGATAAGCTTTCACTACAAGCAGAGCTAGCGGCAGTGAAATACGCCGTAACAAATGCAGCAATATCCATTGTAGATAAATCAATGCGCATTGCCGGGGCGAAAAGTTTATCAGAAAAAAATCCGCTTCATCGCTACTATTTAAATGTCAGAGCAGGATTACACAATCCGCCGATGGATGATGCGACACTTTCTATGTTGGCGGATGCGGCGTTTCGGTCGTGATGAATAAGTTAAAAGGCTGTTCCAAAGCGGAACAGCCTTTTTGTCATTTCAATTATTATCTCTATGTAGTTTGTTTACTGAGGCTGCACCTTAAGCCTCATATTACTCTCAGATCCATCTTCATTATAAGCGGATAAATAATAGTACCCTGGCTCTGAAGAAGAAACGAATGAACGCAAAGTAAATGTTTTACTTTCATTTGGTTGTATTGTATGTCTTACTAGTTGTTCTTCATTTTTTGTTTTGATTGAATATGTAAATGCATTTTTACCAGTATTTTTAGGTCACCGAGACCACTAAAGTCAAATCCAGTACCTACGCTTCCGCGGAATGTATGTGTATTATTGAATGATGACGAACGAAATGTTGGAATGTCGTTTGTTTCACTTGATGAGAGAGTAATGGTTTCGGTTGCTTCTACTTTAGTAGGAGTGGAATCTAGTTGTGATTTTGTAAATAAAGTAATTGTGAAAAGTGATGCGATGAGAATAAACGAACTAGAAATAACAAACTGTTTTTTTGTAAGAAGCATAGTTTGTTCTCCTTATAGTAGTGTTGTATACGAAAAACATACCATTACCAATAATTGTTATCAATTAAAAAATCTTTCTTTTCATTCTTCTTTTTATAGTTTTATAGTGGAATGCTATGCTTCTTATTTCACCTACTGTATAATAAGAAAAAAGCACGAAAAGAGGTTAACTCATGCTAGAGGTTATTGCAACATGTTTAGAAGATGTGAAACGAATTGAACGAGCTGGCGGGAAGCGAATTGAATTAATTTCATCTTATACAGAAGGTGGCTTAACACCGAGCTATGCTTTTATAAAAAAAGCGGTAGAAGCGGTACATATACCAATTCACGTTATGATTCGTCCGCATGCCAAGTCTTTTACATATACGGAAGAAGAAATTGAAATGATGAAAGAAGATATTATAGTTGCGCAGAAGTTGGGTGCAGCAGGCGTTGTATTAGGCGTATTAAATGAAAAAAATGAAGTGAATGAAGAGAAATTAGCAGATTTATTGTCTGTTGTAGATGGAATAAATGTAACGTATCACCGTGCGATAGATGATACCGAAAATCCAGTGGAAGCGATGAAAACTTTAAAGAAATTTCATAAAGTGACTCACGTTTTAACTTCAGGTGGACAAGGAAATATAGTCGATAATATTCCAGTGCTTACAGAGATGCAAAAGGTAAGCGATGGTCAAATTCAACTTGTTGCTGGAAGCGGTGTAACGAAAGAGAATATAAAGAAACTACTAGATGAAACTGGAATTACGCAGGCGCATGTCGGTACAGCTGTAAGAGAAGGAAAATCATGTTTTTCTGAAATTGATCTAAAGTTAGTACAAGAATTAGTTGAAATAATAAAGTAAGTATTAAAGAAAGAGGAGAAACGATGAAGAAAAATACGAAGAGAGAATTGATCTCATGGACTAAAACGATAGGTATTACACTTGCGATTGCTTTTATCGTTCGTGGGGTACTATTTACGCCCTCATTAGTACAAGGTGAGTCGATGATGCCAACTTTAGAAAATAACGAGCGAGTTCTCGTGAATAAGATTGGTTATAATATAAGTGGATTAGATCGCTTTGATATTATTATTTTCCACGGAAAAGAAGGATACGATTTAGTAAAACGAGTAATCGGTTTACCAGGTGATACAGTTGAGTATAAAAATGATGTTTTATATGTAAACGGAAAAGCGATGGAAGAGCCATATTTAAAAGAATTTAAAGAAAAAGCAGCTGGCCGTGTATTAACTCCAGACTTTACGCTAGAACAAATAACAGGGAAAACGAAAGTACCAGAAGGGCAAGTATTTGTTTTAGGCGATAATCGTGAAGTTTCTAAGGATGGTCGTATGTTTGGTTTTATTTCAGAAGATGAAATTGTCGGAAAAGGACAAGCTGTTTTCTGGCCGTTGAAACAAGTAAGAGCGTTATAAAGTAAAAAAGTATGGGAGAAATATTCTTCCATACTTTTTTTGTGTCTTTTTATTTAAATTGTTGGTTTTGCTATAACTTGAGCTTTTGAAAGAGTATCTTCGTTTGTCGCAAATGTCACATTATAACCCATACAAAAAGATAGCATAATTGCAGGGATCACTAGCAATTTTTTCAAAAGAATCCCTCCTTATATTTTATATGTTATTAATCCTAATTACATAATAAATGGAATGAATAGAAAGATTAGTAGTTTAATATAATAATTTACAAATTTATATAATTATTTGCATTTTTTGAATTACTGACAAAATATATCGGGTTATGAACTCTAAAAAAAATATTGATAGAATTGAAAGAATATTTTATAATTTTAAATTATACGCTTGTTTCGAAAAACGGAATTCAAGTTCCGAAATTCGGAACAAAAAGGAGATAGGATGAGTATAAATAAAACAGCAGTAAAGACAATGGATATTTTGGAGTTGTTTTATGAGCATGACGAGCTAAGTTTAACAGAAATGGTTCAGCTTACAAATATGCCGAAAACATCTGTTTATCGTTTAATTGGCTCGCTAGAAGAAATGGAGTTTTTACAAAAAAGCGAGAAAGGGAGATATCGTCTAGGAGTCGTTTTTTTACGATTTGGTCAACTTGTTTCGCAAAGATTATCAGTAAGAAATATTGCGATTCCATATATGAAAGAGCTTAGAGATAGTTTAGGGCAAGCAGTTAATTTAATTATTCAAGATGGTAATGATGCGATTTACGTTG
This sequence comes from Bacillus cereus group sp. BfR-BA-01383, assembly GCF_022663495.1. Lineage (NCBI taxonomy): Bacteria > Bacillati > Bacillota > Bacilli > Caryophanales > Bacillaceae > Bacillus > Bacillus cereus group sp. BfR-BA-01383. The sequence goes on along the minus strand of NZ_JAKUFP010000004.1, from coordinate 192,139 downwards.
AAAAGATGGAAGGAGTTCAGCCGGTACGTGTTTATACGGCGGTTGGAAGAAGAGCTCCTCTATATGCAGGTGCATGTCCTAGAATTTTACTATCGTATTTTTCTGAGGAAGAGAAAAGAAAGTACATAGAGGAAACAGATTTAAAGCAGTTTGCAGATGGAACAATTGTGAATAAGGAGCATTTACTAGAAGTGTTACATATGGCAAAACAAGCTGGATATACAATTAGTTATTCTGAATTAGAAAATCATACAGCAGCTATAGCAGCGCCAATTTTCGCAAATGATGGAACGGTTGTAGCAGGTATTAGTATTTCAGGTGTAGCAATTGAGTATAGCGAAAGTAACATTTCATATTTTATTGCGAAAGTGAAAGAAACAGCATATCGTATTTCGAAAGAACTTGGCTTTTGGGCATAGAAAGAGGGAATGGAATGAAATTTTCTGCATTAGGGGATCAAGCAATTATTGTTACATTTGGCGAAGAAATTAGGATGGATATATACGAAAAAGTACAACGATTATTTCAAGCACTGCAGCAGCACCCGTTTGCGGGAATGATTGAATGCGTTCCGTCGTTTACTTCACTGGCCGTTTACTACAATTTGTATGAAGTATGGAAGGGAAATGAGAGAAGTGAAAGGCCATATGATTACGTTTGCCAATATATACGGGAGCTATATGATTCATATAAAGAAGAAGTGAACCAAGATGTGAAACATATTTCTATACCAGTTTGTTACGGGGGAGAATATGGGCCAGATTTAGAAGAGGTCGCAAATTATCATGGATTACAAGTAGAAGATGTTATTCGAATACATAGTGAAACAACATATTTTGTGTATATGTTAGGTTTCACACCAGGGTTCCCGTATTTAGGCGGATTACCGAAAGAACTAGAAACACCTAGAAAAGAAACACCACGGTTACAAATTGCACCTGGTTCAGTAGGTATTGGTGGGAATCAGACGGGGATATATCCACTAGAAACACCGGGTGGATGGAATATTATTGGTCGAACACCGATTTCACTATTTAATCCGAAAGAAGAGACACCAACATATATTCAAAGCGGTATGTATTTACGATTTATACCGATAACAAAGGAAGAGTACGTATCGCTTGAGGGGGCTAAAGAATGGATGTAGAGGTTTTGCATGCAGGAATGTTTACAACAGTCCAAGATTTAGGGAGATCTCATTATCAACAATACGGTGTACCTGTTGGCGGGGCTATGGATCAAAGTGCACTTAGAATGATTAATATGTTAGTTGGTAATGAAGAGAATGAAGCGGGACTCGAAATGACGATTATGGGACCTAAATTGTTAATAAAGAAAACGACTTTACTCGCGATTGGCGGTGCGGATATGGAACCGTTGTTAAATGGTGAACGCATCCCGTTATGGCGTCCGATCCTAGCAGAAGAAGGTAGCATGCTTTGTTTCGGAAAAGCGAAAAGCGGGTGTAGGACATATGTAACCTTTGCAGGCGGTATAAATATTGATCGTATGATGGGAAGTAAAAGTACTTACATACGTGCTGCTCTTGGCGGTATTGAAGGGAGAATGCTGAAAAAAGGAGATTATTTTCAAATTGGTAAAGGGGCAGACATTGCGAGTCGCTTCATTCAAAATTTACAAGATGAAGAGCGTATAAAAACAAAATGGGCGATTTGTAACAATTCTTTACCAAAATATAAGAAGCATCCTACTCTTCGCGTCATAACAGACTTTGAATATGATCAATTTACAGAAAAGAGTATAGAATCATTTTTTACGAAAGAGTATAAAGTGTCTAATTATGCTGATCGTATGGGGTATAGGATTGACGGAGAAGTTTTAAATAGAGTTAAAGAGATAGAAATTTTATCGAGCCCAGTTACATTCGGAACCATTCAAGTTCCAAATGGTGGACAGCCTATTATATTAATGGCAGATAGACAAACGACAGGTGGCTATCCGAGAATTGGCAATGTCATTTCAGTAGATTTACCTCTTCTTGCTCAGCTAAAACCAGGGGACTATGTTTCTTTTGGGAAAATTACGATAGAGGAAGCAGAGCAATTATATATAGAACAGGAAAAAGATATGAGTCTATTAAAGAAATTCATCGCTTTACGAAGCTGAAATTAGGAGGAAAACATCATGAAGACAATCGATTTAAATTGTGATTTAGGAGAAAGTTTTGGAGCCTATAAGATGGGGAATGACGATGAAATCCTTCCATTCGTTTCCTCTATAAATATTGCTTGCGGTTTTCACGCTGGTGACCCGACCGTTATGAGGCAAACTGTTGAAAAGGCCTTGGAGCATAACGTAGCAATAGGCGCACATCCTGGATTTTCTGATTTAATTGGATTTGGGAGAAGAAATATGAACGTTTCAGCAAGTGAAGTATACGATTATGTTTTATATCAAATCGGCGCATTAGACGGGTTTGTGAAAGTGGCTGGAGGGACTATGCAGCACGTAAAACCGCACGGTGCGTTATATAATATGGCGGCAACGAATGCAGAAATTGCAGATGCAATTACAAAGGCAATTTCACATATAAATCCAAATCTATCACTTTACGGGTTAGCAAATAGCGAGGCGTTTATACGGGCTGCGAAAAAATATAACGTAACTCTCGTGCAAGAAGCTTTTGCGGATCGTACGTATAAGCAGGATGGAACATTAACGAGTCGTACAGAAGAAAATGCGCTCATAAAAAATGAAGACGAAGCAATAAAGCAAGTGCTTCAAATGGTGAAAGAAGGATATGTAGAAGCGGTGAACGGAGGGAAAGTAGCAGTTCAGGCACAAACAATTTGTTTACATGGTGATGGGGAGAAAGCGGTACAATTTGCGAAAAGAATATACGGAACATTCGAACTTAATGATGTTACTATATGTGCGCCGAAATAAAAAATGAGGGGAAGTGCTAGAAATGATTAAATTAATCGGGATACTAATCGTTGCAGTTGGGTTTTTATTTAGACTAAATACATTGTTAGTAGTTATGGTTGCAGGTATTGTTACTGGTATGGTTTCTGGTTTAAGCTTTTATGATGTGATCAGCATGTTCGGTAAATTTTTCATAGAAAATAGATATATGTCTATGCCTATTATACTAACTTTACCGGTAATCGGAATTTTAGAGCGTTATGGCTTAAAAGAAAGAGCAGAAGCACTTATAACGAAATCAAAAGGAGCAACAACTGGAAGAGTATTAATGTCCTATTTTACGATAAGAGAATCATCAGCAGCACTAGGGCTTAACATTGGTGGTCATGCACAAACGGTAAGACCACTCGTTGCCCCGATGGCAGAAGGAGCTGCGCAAGGAAGATACGGTAAACTCCCTGAAAAATTGAGAGAAAAGATTAAAGCAAACGCAGCAGCTGCGGAAAATACAGCTTGGTTTTTCGGAGAAGATATTTTTATCGCAACTGGTGCCATTTTATTAATGAAAGGATTCTTCGATTCAGTAGGTATGCATGTCGGAGTATGGGATATGGCACTTTGGGGTATTCCAACTGCAATATCCGCACTAATTGTGAGCTGGATTAGGTTTAGAAGATTGGATAAATATATAGAGAAAACAATGAAGGCAGAAGAAAAACAAGAGAAGGAGGCAATATAAGATGAACATCATAACTATGGATACAATCTACTATGTATTAGGTATAATCGTTGCCTTTATCGCTGTGCGTATTGCATTTGATCGTGAACATCCAAACAGATTTGGTTCTAGCTTGTTTTGGGCATTGTTCGCAGTTACATTTTTATTTGGAAATGTAATACCTTCGTTTTACGTTGGCTGTATCGTACTCGCTATGGTCGTGTTAGCTTCATTGAACAAAGTAACAAAATCCGAGGAGAAAGAAGTAGCTGTAGAAGAACGTGTGAAACATGCTGAGAAATTAAAGAATAAAATTTTTATGCCTGCACTGTTAATACCTATTTTTACAATTATCGGTACACTGACATTAGGGAAAATCAAATGGGGAAATGTCTCTCTTGTTGATCCTGATAAAGTAACGTTAGTTGCATTAGCGTTAGGTGCATTGCTCGCATTCGTTGCAGCGATGCGTATTACAAAAGCGAAAATAACAACGCCTGTTCAAGAAGGAAGCAGATTACTACAGGCTGTCGGCTGGGCTGTTATTTTACCACAAATGTTAGCGGCACTTGGCGGTATTTTCGCGAAGTCTGGCGTTGGACAAGTTGTTTCTGATCTAGTCGGACAAGTGTTACCAACAGAGTATCCATTCGTTGCCGTTATGGCGTACTGTTTAGGAATGATGCTATTTACTGTTGTAATGGGAAATGCATTCGCAGCGTTTGCAGTAATTACTGGCGGAATCGGCTTGCCTTTAATTGTTCAAATGCACGGCGGGAACCCGGCAATTATGGCAGCACTCGGTATGTTTGCTGGATATTGCGGAACGCTCATTACGCCAATGGCAGCAAACTTTAATATCGTTCCGGCGATGCTTTTAGAACTGAAAGATAAGAACGCTGTTATTAAAGCGCAAGTACCAATTGCTCTTTCCATTTTTATTATCAATATGTTTATCATGTACGGCCTTGTATATCGTTTCTAATTAGGAGAGTGAAACTATGAAAACAGTATTATTAACAGGATTCGATCCATTTGGCGGAGAGAGCATCAATCCAGCTTGGGAAGTTGCAAAAAGTTTACATGAAAAAACAATTGGAGAATACAAGGTTATTAGTAAACAAGTTCCAACGGTATTTCATAAATCGATACAAGTATTAAAAGCGTATATAGAAGAGTTGTCGCCTGACATTATTATATGTATTGGACAAGCTGGGGGCAGACCAGATGTTACGATAGAGCGAATAGCAATTAATGTTGATGATGCAAGAATTGCTGATAATGAAAGAAATCAGCCGGTAGATGTACCGGTTGTAGAAGAAGGACCGATTGCGTATTGGTCTACGCTACCGATGAAAGCAATTGTAAAAAAACTTCATGAAGAAGGTATACCAGCTTCCGTTTCACAAACAGCAGGTACATTCGTTTGTAATCATTTATTCTATGGTCTCATGCATGAACTAGAGAAACATGATAAGAAAATAAAAGGCGGATTTGTTCATATTCCGTTCTTACCAGAACAAGCTACTAACTATCCAGGTCAACCGAGTATGTCACTTTCTACTATTAGTAAAGGGATAGCATTAGCAATTGAGGTAACGACGGAAGTGGAAGTAGATATTGTAGCGTGCGGCGGTGCGACGCATTAAGTAAAAAGTATGTTAATTAAAGAGGGCTGATGCAGCCCTCTTTGTATTTTTTATTGAAGATGCATTATAGAATATAAAAAGGAATATTGCTGTAATAAGAGCAGTCTAACATATACAGAATTGTTTCAAACTAAAGGTTAAAGGTAAATAGTATACTTTTAAAGTTAACTGTTTTCAATGTGAGAAATTTATATGATATTAATTGTATATTAATGAAACGTCACTACGTAATGTTTTGTGTATATTAGAAATAAATGATATACGATAGAGTTGAACAAATCCTACTTCGCTAGCTAATTCTTCCCAGGCATTGGGTGACATATGTTGTTGTAATTCTTGAGAAAACAATTGTAGTTCATCAGAAATCGATAAATTCATAATAAAAACGCCATCCTTTCTGTATATTTCTACAAAAAGAATAGCGTTTTTTTAATTATATAGACATAAAATCAACTTATTTTGATGGACACTGGGCGGGATTCCATGAAGAACCCTCTATAGATTTTTTTATTTATTAAAAATATCTGAACCTTTTTGCGTAAAAGAGCGAATATAAGAGTGAAGAATATTTTTAGAGAAGAAGAAAGATTTACAAAATCCTTATATCTAGTCACAAATGGGACCAAATATATTTTGGACACGACTGTGAATATAGTAAAGGTTGTTGAAAGGATGGTGAGTTATAAAAATTGATATTATTAAAGTTACAATAAGGGGAAAGTTTTCGTTTTGGGGGTATTTATATTTCTTAGCTTGATAGCGATGCGGCAGGACCCCTACTTGGCATCATTCTGAGATTCCAGGTAAAATGGAATTAGTACCATTTGGAATACATAATAGCATATTTCATAAAGGTTGGGCGGAGTGAAGGGCATTGGTCTTATAGATCTAAAGGTAGGTAAAGAATTGGAGGAATTAAAATGAAGATTAAAAATGGTAGTGAACTTCAATCGCCAAATGATGAATTAATTGAATCATTTGAGGAATATTGTGAGATAAAATTACCAACTGATTTTATAGATTTTTTGAAAAAATATAATGGCTCTATTCCTATTACTAATGTTTTTTTACATGAAAAAAACGAACTTTTAATTGAACGTTTCTTATGTTTGTTGGAGGACCCAGAAGATGATGATGAAAATGGTTGGTATGATATAGAGGTTGTATTATCTGATATCGATACTCGTTTAACGGATGATGAAGATTTAACAGGAGTAAATGTTATTCCGTTTGCTGTTTTATTCGCAGGTGATTTTCTTTGTTTAGATTTTAGAGAAAAAGAAATACCATCTGTTGTGGTATGGTATCATGAAGAATCAGAAGAGTTGCATCCAGTAACTAGTGAAGTTGCAGATAATTTTAGTGATTTTTTAAGTATGCTAAAAGAATAATGTAAGAAACGTAATTAAATTTTTATTTATGGGTTTGAATTTGTATTAAAGTTTTTTGGTCTTTTATTCGCAAATTTCCCGGTCATCGAGTAAATCGATGACGCAGTCTTTATGTTTAAGAAGCTCCTCTTTAGATAAATAGTCAGCTCTCTTACCAAGTTGCATTAGTCTATTAGGTATGTTTTGTTTTCCTAGAAATATCATTGCTCCAGCATACATTATATTGCGTTTGTGTGGAGATTGCTATGGTTATACAAAAAAAGAGTAACCTGTTTGGCTACTCTTTACATAGAAACTTGTATTTGTTCATTTCAATAAGAGACCGTTATTGAAGTCCCTTCATGAAGTTTTGGATTTTTGATGATAATGCAAATAGCAGGATGCTAACTAAAATGGAGATAGCACCAATAACACCAAAGTAAATTGCTTCTGTTGCAGGATTATATAGTTTAACAACTTGGGCATTTATTGCTTGCGCAGACGCAGTTGATAAGAACCATAAGCTCATGGTTTGCGAAGAGAAAGCAGCTGGAGCCAGCTTCGTCGTTATTGATAACCCTGAAGGAGATAAACAAACTTCTCCAATTACAATTAAAAAGAAGCTAAGGACTAACCACATAGGATTCACTAAAGAGTGAGTACCGTTGATTAAAGCCGGAAAAATCATAACTAAGAATGATAAACCTGCAAATAGCAATCCAATAGCGAATTTTTTTGCCGTTGAAGGCTGCTTCTTGCCTAATTTTATCCAAATCCATGCGAAAATCGGGGCAAGCGTTACGATAAAGATTGGACTTAATGATTGGAACCAAGCAGAATGCAATGTAATTCCATTGAACTGTAATTGAGTTCGTTGATCCGCGTATGTCGCTAAGATAATAGCACCTTGTTCTTGTATAGACCAAAATATTGTAGCTGCAATAAAGAGTGGTATATACGCAAGAAGACGAGATTGCTCTACTTTTGTTGTTTTAGGACTACGATACATATAAATGAAATAATAGGCTGGAATAACAATCCCTAAGATACTAATCAGGAATGTAAAACGATTTATAGTTAACAACCCAGTTGGAATTGTAACCACACCTAGCAATGTTAATACAACCAGACCAACACTGAAATACTTAATAGTCTTTTTTCTTTCCGAATCTGATAATGGATTAGGTACTTGTGTACCGATTAGACCAAGGTTTTTCTTTTTTGTTCCAACAAATACCCCTAACCCAATTGCCATACCAATTGCCGCAACTCCAAAACCAAGGTGGAAATTATATTGCTGACCTAATGTTCCGACAACTAAAGGTGCAAGTAAGGCACCTAAGTTAATACCCATGTAGAATATACTGAACCCTGAGTCACGACGCGCATCTGTTTTACTGTATAAACTTCCTACGATGTTCGATATGTTAGGCTTTAACAACCCTGTTCCTAGAATTAAGAAGACCATAGAGATAAATAACGCACTTTTACTACCCGGTAAAGCTAAAATAAGATGGCCAATCATAATTAAAACGCCACCAAAGAATACGGTTTTACTTGGACCAAATAAACGATCCGATATCCATCCACCGATAATACTAGACATGAACAGTAAGGAACCGTAAATTGCCATTATCGAGGTTGCGGTAGATTGATCAATTCCTAATCCACCTTTTGCGACCGAATAGTACATATAATACAGCAAAATAGCTCTCATTCCGTAATGAGAAAACCTTTCCCAAAACTCAGTGAAGAATAAAGTGAATAATCCTTTTGGATGTCCAAAAAATCCTGTTTGAGGAATACTTTGAACAAGTTCGTTTTTTTCTTTCATAATGTTAATATTACCCCTTATTAATTTTTGATATTATACAAGTATAACTTAAGAGGCTCCCAGTAGTCCATAACTATCTAAGCCCATCGATGAAGAAAAGCAGCCTTCTGGCTGCTTTCTAAAAAAATTGAAAAATCGTCATTTGCTCATTAGACACACCTTTCACTGAATTTACCTCTAAACAATCCAGAATTGATTGTGAGAGTACTTTAGCTACTAAGAATGCTACGACTCCATTACCAACAAGTGTATATTGTTGACTTAATGGTATATGAGGCGGAATAACGTATGTATCTAGAACACTCATTAATCTTAAGCATTCTCGAACGGTTAACCTTCTATTTTCTTGCGGATGAATAAACTCTCTACTATCCTTTGCAATATGAGAAGTGATAGTGTAGGATGGTTGATCCCAAGATAACTTTCTTACACCATTAAATTGGTTTGGGTTTAGATAATGCAACGTAGTAAGTAAACCGAATTGTACAACACCTACTGTAAACAACTGGTATAATAAGTATAGGAAAATACATAGAGGTGATTTTTGTGCAACAATTTGAAGAAGTACGTTCAATTTTAGAAAAAGCGAAGAAAATTACAGTATTAACAGGTGCTGGTGCAAGTACGGAAAGCGGTATACCAGATTTTCGTTCATCAAATGGATTGTATGCTGATGCGAATGTAGAGATGTATTTGTCGAGAGGCTATTATAATAGAAGTCCGAAAGAATTTTGGAAGCATTATAAAGAAATCTTTCAAATTAATACATTTCACCAGTATAAAGCAAATCGTGGGCATCGCTTTTTGGCTGAGCTAGAAGAACAAGGGAAAGATATAACGATTTTAACGCAAAATATTGATGGATTGCATCAAGTAGGTGGTAGTAAACATGTCATTGATTTACACGGAACACTTCAAACAGCACATTGTCCGAAGTGTAAAGCGGGATATGATTTACAGTATATGATTGATCATGAAGTACCGCGTTGTGAGAAGTGTAATTTCATTTTAAATCCAGATGTTGTTTTATACGGAGACACATTACCTCAATATCAAAATGCGATTAAACGTTTATATGAAACAGATGTACTTCTCGTAATGGGAACGTCACTTAAAGTACAGCCTGTCGCTTCATTCCCAGAAATCGCAAAGAGGGAAATTGGAGCAACAACGATTTTAGTAAATGAAGAATTAACAGGACAGGAATATAACTTTGATTTTGTTTTTCAAGAAAAAATTGGTGAATTTGTTGAAGGGTTATCTTCAATTAAATAAATTGATGTTTTCGTAAAGAAACTGAGGTGTATAGAGAGCACCTCAGTTTTTTATTTGGGTAATCGTTGTTTTAAACCACATGAAAACATGTCGATAATGTAGTAACCACATCTCTATAATTTATAAAAAAGTGTTTGGTAGGTAAAATAGCAGCGTAAGAAGAAATATTATCTTTAGCGAATACACAATCGTCATAAAGTAAGTTAATATGTAGCTGGTATAAAGGTTCTATTTGATTTTGCTTAAGATATAAAACTAAGTCGTTATAAAGTTGCTCACTATACTCACTTACAGAATGTTCTAGTGAAAGCTGACCTGCTATGCTAGTCCACCATACTTTAAAACTACATATCAATTCTTTGAATGATTCTTCATTACATAAATGGGTGTCAAAAAGCTTTTCATAAAACATATGATTCTCCTCATGGAAAATCTGTAAATCATAGCTCCCATTAGCAATTTGTTTACGAAGTGTATGCCATAATTCTTTGAAATTTGCTTCAAAATCATTAGAGAAATTTAATTTTCTTGCTATGTAAGGGAATCGTAAATTCCCTTTGTTCTCTTTTTGATTGAGATAAATATTTTGAATATAAATCATAAAGTTTAAACAATGTGACGTATTAATATGTATCGTAAACGAATCAGGCATTTTCATTTGCTCCTTCGTAATGTCTTTTATTGATTCATTTCTTTAGTATACAAAGAAATGTAAACGAATGGTATGAAAAACCAGTTGTATACCATCTTTCTTTTTGAATACCATTCATGTTATTGCGCATTAAGGGAATGGTAATAAATAGGATGTTGAATTAAAAAACTGAAAATTAAATCTTTTATTTCTTTTGTAATTAATATAAAATTCTATATATATCATATAAATAAATTTGATACATAATCATTTAAGCGTAGAAGTTAATAGAATGAAGCGAGGGAGCGAAATGAGGCAGAAAAAGGAGAAGCAGAAACAGAAACAGCCGAAAAAGAAAAAGACTCATATTCCATTTCGGTTAAATGTACTATTTTTTATCGTCTTTCTTTTATTTTCAGCTATTATAATTCAATTAGGTAAAGTACAAATCATTGATGGAGAAACGTATAGAAATGAAGTGAATAAAAAGGAAGATGTGACGGTGAGCACTCCGGTTCCTAGAGGGAAGATGTATGATCGGGAAGGTCAAGTGATTGTAAATAATAAACCGTTACGAACTGTTACATATACGAAAATGAAAGGAGTAGACTCGAAAGAGGTTTTACAAGTAGCAAGGGATTTAGCACAACTAATTGAAATGCCGCAAGAGGATATGGATAAGTTAACGGAGACTGATAAGAAAGATTTTTGGATGCAGTTAAATGAAAAGCGTGCCGCAACAAAAGTAACGAAAGAAGATGAAAGTAAATTTAGAAAGCAGGAAGTAGAAGGGAAAGAATTAGATAAAAAAGTAGAAGAATTGCGCCGAGAAAGAATTACACAAGAAGAATTAAATGAACTTTCAAAAGAGGATATAGAAGTGTTAGCAATTAAAAGTAAAATGAATACGGGATATAAAATGACACCGCAAATTGTCAAAAAAGATGTAAGTCTAAATGAATATGCAGTCGTAAGTGAAAGGTTGGCAAGCTTGCCAGGAGTAGATACGACTGTGGATTGGGAACGTGAATATCCAAATGATAAAATACTCCGTTCGGTCCTTGGTAGTGTTTCTAGTGAAAATGAAGGATTACCGAGGGAGCAATTAGACTACTATTTAGTACGAGATTATAATCGAAATGATCGTATTGGTAAGAGTTATATCGAAAAACAATACGAAGATGCACTGCATGGCACGAAAGAACAGACGAAAAATATTACAGATAAAACTGGAAATATAGTTCGGACTGAAAAAGTGACAAAAGGAAAAAGTGGAAATAATTTAATGTTAACAGTTGATATGGAGTTACAGAAAAAAGTGGAGGAAAGTCTTGAAAAGAATTTACGAGCATTTCATTCTTCAGAACCGATGATGGATCGCGCATTCGTTGTAATGATGAATCCGAAAAACGGTCAAATTTTATCAATGGCAGGAAAAAGAATTGTAAATAAAGACGGCGAGATGCAAATAGAAGACTACGCTTTAGGAACGATGATAAGCTCTTATGAGTTAGGATCGACGGTGAAAGGAGCTACGTTATTAGCTGGATATCAAACAGGAGCGATTAAGCCATATACGCATTTTTTTGATGCACCAATGTACTTTAAAGGAAGTTCGAAGCCGAAGAAATCGTGGAAAGACTTTGGAGATATTGATGATTTAAGAGCATTGCAAGTTTCATCCAATGTCTACATGTTTAATACAGCGTTAAAGATTGCAGGGATTGATTATGTACCAAACAATCCGCTAGATATTAAACAAGAAGCGTTTAATAAAATGCGTTATTACTTTAGACAATTTGGTTTAGGTGTGCCAACTGGTATTGACCTGCCGAATGAATCGATTGGTCAAGTAGGTAGAACTGATAATATACCTGGTTTTTTACTTGATTATGCGATTGGACAATATGATACATATACACCGCTTCAGCTCGCACAATATATTTCAACGATTGCAAATGGTGGTTACCGAATGAAACCACAAATTGTGCAAGAAGTTAGGGAACAACCAAATAGACCAGAGGATGTTGGAAGAGTCATTCGGACGATTGAACCAACTGTATTAAATCGAGTAGATATGGACATTTCCTATATAAATCATGTGAAAGAAGGATTTAGAAGAGTATTCCAAGAAGGGGATGGAACAGGTACTGGAACGTTTAAAGGGTTGCCGTATAAACCAGCTGGAAAAACAGGAACAGCTGAGACAGTGTATGGTGGAGAAAGTGATATTGGAAGAGATGAGAACTATAACCGAAAAAAATGTTATAATTTAACTCTTGCCGGTTATGCGCCATATGATGCTGATCCGGAAGTCGCTTTTTCAGTTGTTGTACCGTGGGTGAATGATGATAAATCAGGAATTAATTCCGCGATTGGTAAAGAAATTTTGGATGCGTATTTTGAATTGAAAACGAAAAGATCGGGTGCAAATCCAGTCCCAATAGAGCAACAGAACAAGGCACAGTAAAAATAGTATCATTGCACAGAGACAAATTGTGCAGTGATACTATTTTTGGAGTTAAAAAGCGTTTGAATAAGGTGGGAATGGATATGAAAGAGGAGATTAAGAGAGGTTGGGGGAAGTACATATTATTTATATTCGTCATGGTAATAGCGTACCATTCGTTTACTTTATGTAAGGTGGAAGGGAAATCAATGCAGCCGACTTTATATGAAGGAGACTACGTATTTGTAAATAAAGCAGCAGTTCATTTTTCAAATTTACAGCACGGAGAAATTATCATTATTAAAGAAGAGGATGAATCGAAATATTATGTGAAACGTGTAATAGGGCTTCCAGGTGATGTAATTAACATCACGAATGGAACTGTATATGTAAATGATAAAAAGAAAGATGAACCTTATATAAATAAAGATTTATATAATAATACACAAGTGTTTTACAACTTTCAAAAGACAAAGATTCCACCCAATAAGTTATTTGTAATGGGGGATAACCGCGAACTTAGTAGGGATAGTCGCAATGGTTTAGGATATATTGAAGAAGATAATGTAATCGGAAAGGTAGAATTTGTGTATTATCCTTTTTCAAAAATGAAAATCATAGAATAAGTGGGGAATTCATAAAACCCCACTTATTAAAGTATCATTTTATTTTCTTTAAAAAACCTTTTGGATTAAAAGATATGAAAAATTTATGTTTAGATTCGTCGATTATGAAATTGTTGTTTTTAGTTAAAAACTCTTCCACAGCTTCCATCGGACCAAGACCCCAATCGGGAAGAAGAGGGTTCCCGTTAATAGATGTATCCTCTACAATAATATAACTGCCAGTAGTGACGATAGATTTATATAGTAAGAGTTCTTTTGATACATGCTCTTTACTATGATCAGAATCTAAAATAACTAAAATGACATCATCAGGTTTGCGCATACTTACTATTGTTTGTACGGCCTGTACAGAAACAGAAGAAGCTGTTAAATAGGTAATCCGATTATGTGATGGCCGATTTGGTTGAGGAGTTATATCGATAGTAAGTACGTGACCTTTTCCAATTAAATCTAACATAGAAGCTAAATACAGTGCGCTACCGCCGTGAAAAGTTCCACATTCAATAATTAAATCAGGCTTTAGTTCATAAATGATTTCTTGGTACAAAAAGAGATCGGAGGGAAGTTTGTAGATTGGAACACCGAACCAGTGTGTATCTTTTACCCAAACGAGGCTGTCGTAGTATTGTTTTAGAAATTCACTGCTTATAGTATCGATTTTAAATGCTCCTTTCTAAAAAGGATTCTTTCGTTTGCTGTAAAGTGTTTATGAATGAAAGTTGTACTATATATTATGTGGTAAGGAATTGTAAGGAGATTGTTTTCGCTAAAAAATAAGCCAAATAACTCATGTGGAAAATGAATTCCTTACAAAAGAAGGTGTAAATGAAAGGGAATGATTGTATGTATAAATACACAATTTGCTTTATTAGAAAAGGAAATGAAATACTCTTATTAAATAGAAATAAAAAACCGAATATGGGAATGTGGAATGGTGTTGGAGGGAAAATAGAAGATAATGAAACACCGTACGAAGGAATAATTAGAGAAGCGTTTGAGGAAACAGGTATAGAGCTTCAAAATGTAACTTATAAGGGGAATGTTATCTTTAAAGATAAAGACGATACTCAGGGTAATGAGGGAATGTATGTATTCCTTGCTGATTTACCAGATGGAGTACATATGGACACACCAATAAGCACAGATGAAGGCATCTTAGAATGGAAATCAATTGATTGGATAGTAGATTGTGATAATAGAGGTGTAGTAAGCAATTTACAAAGATATTTACCAATAGTATTAGCAGAGGAAAATAATTTAGATCATATATTCACATATGATAACCGGAATATTATTAATTACACAACTGTACTTTTGACAGAGGATGATATGAAAAAACGTTATAAAAAACAACTTGTTTCCCAATAGAAGGTATGATTAAAAATCACTCTAATACTCTAGTTAATAAAATTTTTTGCATAGAGCAATCGGCAAGTAGATGTCGATTGCTCTCACTATAATAGAGAATATATAATTGTAATAAGAGGTGGCAAAGCCACCTCCTTTTTTAGCTGCGAATCGCTTTAATCATAAAGCGATGTTGCTTCACATCAAAATATCCTTTTTGCAAGATAATCGTATGTATGCGATATAATTCCTCATAATATCTTTCGACAGTAAAATCAGGAATTTGCCACGGAATTGCTTTTAAATAATAGACGATAGCGCCAATATCATAAAAACGTTGAAAAGGGAATTCTTCCTTCGCATCTAAAATAGTAAATCCATTTTCCTCTAACTCACCACATGCCGTTTCGAGTGACCAACTTGCAAATTCGCTATTTAGAGGTGTACCAAACTGTTCGTTAAGTTCAGCGCAATCAAGACCGCCAACTTGCTGTGTAAGAAATATCCCATTAGGAGAAAGGATTCTGCTTACCTCAGAAGCAGCATAGGATTCATGTTGATTCATAATGAAATCAAACTGACCATCTTGAAATGGTAAAGCAGTATCATCGGTAACCTCTACAACAGTAACCCCTAAAGGTTCTAATTTCTTTCGAGCAATTGGAACGTTCGGAGCATAGCCTTCAGTCGCAAAAATAGTTGGTGGGAACGGTTGTAACATAGATAAAAACTCTCCGCCTCCAGTACCCATATCTAGCACAGATTTTGCACGTTGCATAAGCTGGAAGGCTGTACTGCCGTATGACCATGACAAAGGTTCACTCTTCATTCGACCAGTTTCTGAAATGAAAGAAAAATCCCAGCCACTAAAGTTGGTCTTTGCACTTTCTAATAGAGTTAAAAATAATGGATCACATTTCATAAGTTTGTCCTCCTATTTTTTAAATGAGTGAAATGATGAGAAAAGAAAAAGGGAGGACCTCTTATAAAAGTGAAGCAGTTTTACGTTTCGTGTTCGAATAGATTCATAGAAATTTGCTCCTTGTGAGAATGGTTATTTATATATTCGGGATTTTTGAGTAAAAATCCTTTGAAGTTATAAGAGAAGGCAGTTGTTTAATGAAAAAATGGATTGAGTTTGTCGTGTAATTGTTCATTCATATGCTATAAAAAATAATTTTATTTACTCCATAAAATGGTAAAATTATGTTGGAGGTGAAATTGTGAAAAGATTTAGTATATTATCAATAACCTTGATGATTTTTGGACTGTTATTGTTTGGATTAAATTGGATAATAGATGGCTATTCTGAGCCTATTGTCCTTTTGGGTTATATCTCTTTTTTAGTCGGCATTGTTCTAAGTTTTATCGCGATTGTTAAACGTGAAGATGGAACCTTAAAATTCATATCACTTATTTCTTTCTTCGTTGTGATGTTTTTAATTACTTGGTTTGAGTCGTTTCAGGTACTACGAATTATTACGTGGTTAAAAAATATCTATTAAAATCTAAAATGTCGGTAAAAATGGGGAACCTTAAATTTAGGTTTCCCTTTAATTTATTCAATTATCAATATTAAAATTAACAGAGCCATTAATAAAAGAAATATATATATACTGAATATAAAAACTTTTAATTCTTTGAAAATATTTTATAATTTAGTATTGTTTATATATGAAATGTTTTGTTTGTACGAAAGAGGGATAAGGTGTTATATGAAAAGAATGAAAAATGTAATGTTGCTAGTGTTATGTTTCTTATGTTTAAGTGGTTGTAATTATGAAGATGAAGATCAGGTAAAAAAATATGTGAAAAAAAAGCACGGAATCGATGTGGTTGTAACAAATTGGGGTGCTATACATGAAGGGAATATGGGACATACATACCATACTGTTCAAGCGAAAAACAACAAAAATATTCAATTTAGAGTAGAGGTAAATGGCATCATCTATTCAAGAATAAAAGGTGATGAATACGAATACGGGAAAAACACATATGAGGAATATAAGAAATTCAAACCAATGCTAGAAGAAATTAAAAAATTAGGTTACGTGGAATCTGAAACTGAAAATACTCTCCAATATATATTGGATGATGATAATACAGGGGGAAAACCAACTGATAAGTTATTATTAACTTTAAAAACAAGTGATAAGATTGATTACAGTCAATTTGAATCAAAAGAATTAGATTGTTTATATGCTCTATTCCAATTCATTCAGAAGAGTAATAGAAAGATAACAGAACTTGAAATTGAGGATCAAAATGGTGAATCTATAGGCTTCCCTTTTAATAATGTGCAAAAAGCTATAACGAAAGAAGAACTGCTTCTAACAATGAAAAATACCGTAAGCAGTTATTGGACATATTTGATTCAAACTCAAACAAAAGTAGGAGAAAGGTTAAATGAAATTCAAAATGATCGCTTTGTAATTAAAGATATTACATGTCCACACCCGAAAGGAGGCAATTGTCCAGAGTATAAATTGACTTTAGTTTTTAATGACAGTGAGATTAAATATCAAAATGATTCTTATGTAATAGAGGATTTGAGAAAGGTGGTTACTATCCTTAAAGAAGAACTATATAATGAGAAATTTGACATATTTTTAACGAACAAGGATGGAACAAGTTATTCACTCTGGCTATCATCAGAAACAATCAAGAAAAGTAATAATATAGAAGAACTTATAAAATAATGGTATAAAGAAGAAATTTAAAACACTTTTTACGTGTGATATTTCTTTATTCAAAAGGAAAAAACGCTTATACTTCATTTTTGAAGCATAAGCGTTTTTGTTTAAAATACTTAAAAAGAAAAATCTTTTGGTAAAGTACCATTTTTTATCACCGTTCTTAACCCATGTTTTATAATCCAAGGGTTAACAGGATGCTGTTTATCACGCAATTGCTGCAACCATTGAAAAACGAGTTCTTTATCTTCTTTCGTAATATCGTTAATATGATTAGCTACAGATTTTTGAACGTATTTAGAAGGATCATTCATTAATGGTTCAAGAAGCTTTAAATTGTTCTTAAAATCACCTTTCAGAGCTCCAATTTTTTTTGCCCAAGGAAGTCTTGGTCTAGTACCTTCTGACACTAATCGCCTAATGTGGCTGTTTTCGTCATGTATCCACTGTTGTAATATGTTTAGTGTGTCTTCATGATATGTTTCAAGAAAAGGACGAATGGCATATTCAGCAGTATTCCTTTTTGTTATTTCATACATAGCATTGAATGAGGATTCAAAATCGTTAAGTCCATATTTTTCAACGTATTTTGCAATAGGCATATACATGTATCCGTTTGTAAATGTGCCTACTTCTGTTGTATTTTCTGGTCCTAATGTTTTCAGTAATATATGTATTGCTTCCTTAAAATCTTTTTGTAATGCATTGTGTAATTCATCTGCTATTACTTCAATACGTTGCTTTAACTCTAAATTTTCAACTTTATATGTAACAGAAGCTACAAAATTTCTTTTAGAGAAATGGGGATTGTGTTTACAAATAGAATCAGCCATTTTTTCTGCTAATTCTTCATTAAATAAAAATTTCAATGGAACATATTTACCCATTTTTTCACCTCATTAGTCAAATGAAAACAATTTTTATTTTTTAATCGACAACCCATAAACCAAAGTCTCACTCGGAGTCGTAATACTAAAACCAGTCGTCTTATAATCAAGTTTCACCGTATCACCAGTATAGTCTTTCGTGAATGAATCCATTTGTACGATAAGATCTGTATCTTCATATACAACATCATCTGCATTATATGTATCCCAAATTAAATCCACATCAACGAAAATACTACAAGAGTTTGTCATTGTTCCTCTAATACGAACGATTTTTTTGCCTTCACGTTCTAATCTATGTATAGCTGCTTTTGCTTCATCAGTAATACGAATGTTCATGTAATCCCAACCTTTATGTATATTTCCTTTATTATTGCAAAAACAAAAGAAATAGGGAAGTAAAGAGGGTTGTAATAAAAAACGAGCAAACAAATTTGTTTGCTCGTTTTACTTTATTTTAGTTCACATTTATCAAGAGGAATCACTTTTGTTTTTTTCGTAAATTTATAACCTAACCATAGTACTAAGAAAAGTGGTAAACCGATGTAAGAAACGAATACACCGTTCCAATCGATAGATTCTCCCGTAAATGCGCCATAGTTTTGTCCTAAAATGACAATGACACAAAGTGCAAATGCAAAGATTGGACCGAACGGGAACCATTTTGCTCGGTAAGGTAAGTCTTTTAAATCTTTTCCTTGTGCGATATATGCTTTACGGAAACGATAATGACTAATTGCAATTCCAACCCATGCGATAAAGCCAGACATTCCGGATGCGTTTAATAACCAAATGTATACAACGCCGTCACCGAATAAAGAAGCAATGAAAGCGACACTACCGACAATCGATGTTACGATTAATGCGTTAACAGGTACGCCACGGCTATCCAATTTACCTAAGAACTTTGGTGCTTTTCCTTGGCGAGCTAAATCCCAAAGCATACGAGTTGATGCATACATACCAGAGTTACCAGCAGATAAAACGGCCGTTAAAATAACAGCGTTCATAACAGAAGCAGCGAAGGCAACGCCCGCTTTTTCAAAAATAAGTGTAAATGGACTTACTGTTACATCACTTGCGGCAAGGCTTTCAGTTGTGTAAGGAATTAATAAACCGATAACGAGAATCGCAAGGATATAGAATAAAAGAATACGCCAAAAGATCGAACGAATTGCTTTTGGAATATTACGCTCTGGATCAGCAGTTTCACCAGCAGCTACTCCTAATAATTCAGTTCCTTGGAATGAGAAACCAGCGGCCATAAATACACCGATAATTGCCATAATACCGCCGTTAAATGGTGCATCTGCAACAGTGAAATTTTTAAATCCAACAAATTCGCCGCCCATAATACCGAAAATCATCATAAAACCGACAATTAAAAAGATAATAATAGTAACTACTTTAATAAGTGCGAACCAATATTCAGATTCACCAAAACCTTTAACAGATAAATAGTTTAAGAGAAAAATAATAGCTAAACAAAGGCCACTCCAAACGAGTGAAGGTGTATCTGGAAACCAAAATTTCATAATTAACGATACAGCTGCGAGTTCAGCCGCTATCGTAATTGCCCAGTTATACCAATAGTTCCATCCAAGTGCGAAACCAAGTGATGGATCAACAAATTTTGTTGCATACGTGCTAAAAGAGCCAGTAACAGGCATGTATGCTGCGAGTTCAGCTAAGCTTGTCATTAAGAAATAAACCATAATACCAATTGCGGCGTATGCAACTAGTGCACCACCGGGTCCAGCTGAGTGGATGACGCCACCGCTGGCAAGAAATAATCCGGTACCAATTGTACCACCGAGAGAAATCATTGTAAGGTGTCTTGATTTTAAACTACGTTTTAATTCACCTTTTCCTTGTGTAGTTTGCGTTTTAGAGGTAGTTTGATTCGTTGCGCTATTCATGTTCAACACTCCTTTTCTTGTAAGATAGGAAGGAGCGGGGGGAGAAAAGTACAAAAAACCGCCAAAGGAATTTGGCGGAACGTTTCACAAATAACCACCCCATCATACCCTTCCGTTAAGATAGCACCCCACGTTTACACGGTAATTTTGTAAACGTGACAGTTCTGTTCCTTTCGGAGACAGCCCCAGCTTATAGTTCCAGAGAAGAAATATAAACTTCGGCAACTTTTCCTTTCAAACGGAGTCGGTGACATTCTCTGTGTCTCGTCCATTTTACTTTTAAAAGTCGCAACCTCTACCTCATCGGACTGATGAGGATTTATATATTGCTAAGATTTTTAATATATCGCAATTGTAATCACTTTCTGAATATATTGCAAGGAATTTTGTTAGGAAAAGTCAAAAAATATCGGTTATTGTTTAGGAAACGCTTGCAAAACTCCACCCGAACCTACTGTTATGTAACAAAAAAATAAATAAAGAAATTGTTATACAAATGTTTCGCAAAAAATAATGAAAAATCCTCTAAAATTAAAAGAAAATTCGGAAAATATAATTCGACATTCATAATGTGGTCATATTTTTTGTTATAATGAGATAAACGTTTAAAGGAAAAGGGGAAATCATTGTGAAATTAGAAACGGAAAGGCTCTATATAGTACCATGTACAGAAGAGATGTTTCGTGTTGCTGAAAAACAATGGTATAACAGTGGTCCGCATATTATAGGCCATGTAGAACATGTAAAAGAAGATACGGCTTTATTACCTTGGGGCGCATGGTATGTCATTCGAAAAGAAGATGACATCGTACTAGGGGATATAGGGTTTAAAGGGAAACCAAGCGAGAATAGTACAGTAGAAGTTGGTTACGGTTTTATTGAGAAATATTGGAATAAAGGATATGCTACAGAATCTGTAGCTGAATTAATAAAGTGGGCTTTTCAGACAGGAAAAGTAGAAACGGTTATTGCAGAGACACTTCTAGATAATTATGGTTCAATCCGTGTATTAGAAAAATTACATATGAAGAGAGTAGAAGCTACAGAAACGATGATCAATTGGAAAATAGAAAAATACCGCTCGAAATAAATCGGGCGGTATTTTTGTAATTAAGGTAGTATTTGTTTTTGATCTGTCGGGTATCCAATTGTCGAATGTTTCGAATGATTACGGACAGCAATAAAAATAGATATAATAACGACAAGACCAACTGCCACGTAAGAAAGTGAAATAATAGTTGGATCCACTTTAAATGTTGTAAGTAGTGTACGTATATTCGTAAAAATAATAAGGCCACCAACTAATACGCCAAGTAAATGAGATGGAACGATGCGTACTAACCATGCTGCAATTGGAGCTGCGACAATACCGCCAAGCATTAAGGAGAATACCCAAACCCAGCTTACTTGTTCCCAGCCAAGTGAGATGAAGAAGCCGATTGTTGCAGCGAGTGAAACAGGAAATTCACTCGTATCTACAGATCCAATCACTTTTCTAGCTTCATTTCCTCTTGCAAGTAGCACAGGTGTCGTAATTGGACCCCAGCCACCACCGCCAGTTGAATCGACGAATCCAGCGAATAAACCGAGCGGTACAAGTTGTTTGGCAGACATGCGTTTTTTTGAAGTGGCAATTTGCTTTTGAATAAGAAATCGTAATAAAATATAAACCCCTAAAGTGAATAAAAATATTGAAATGTACGGTTTAATCACATTGCCAGGTAAATTACTTAAAAAACATGCCCCAATAAATGCACCAATTGCTCCTGGTAATGTAAGCCTGGAAACGGTATATTTATCCACGTTTCCAAATTTAATGTGAGATGCACCAGAAGCAGCAGTTGTAACGACTTCAGCTAAGTGAACAGAAGCGGAAGCTACAGCCGGTGCGATACCAAACATTAATAATAGAGAAGTAGAGGTTACCCCATACGCCATTCCGAGTGCTCCATCAATCAATTGAGCGAAAAATCCAATAATAGCAAATACAATTAATTTCTGCATAAATATTCCCCCTGTAATAAATAAATGAAAAAGGCACTTTTCCCATATGAGAAAAGTGCCTTTGGTTTTTCCAATCAGCAATATTGAAATTTGTTTTATTATAATACATATTAATCGTATAAAACAACTGGGTTTTAAAGTTTTTTGAATTGAATGAAAGAAAAATAAAATATACAATAAAAGGATGGAGAGAAAGGGGAGAAGGACATGTTAGTATTTGATCATCTCGTTCACGCAGTGCATTGCACACCGGAGGAAGCAGCAAAACAAATGCAGGAGCGTGGATTTCATACTGCATTAGGCGGACGACATACAAACTGGGGTACTTGGAATAGTTTATGTTATTTTGACTTATCATATATAGAATTTTTAGCAGTTCAGCATGGAGAAAAAGCGAAAGAAGCAGAAAATCCATTAGTGCAGGAAACGGTCGTGAAATTACAAACTGGAGAAGGAATGCTACAAATCGCAATTCGAACAGATGCAATTGAAGAATTAACAGTTAAGTTCAGAAAGCATGGCATACAAACGATTGGACCATTTGAAGGGAAACGCATGAGAAAAGATGGCCGTCTTTTAGAATGGAAAATGTTATTTGTAAAGCAGGAAGAGAACGGACCGAAATTACCCTTCTTTATACAGTGGAATGAAACGGACGAAGAAAGAAGAATCGATTTACATAAAACAGGGACGATTGCTGAACATAAAAACAAAGTACAACAAATTGAAACGATTCATTATGCGGTGAAAAATGTTCGAGAAACGGTGCGGAAATGGAAAGAAGTAATGGGGTTAGCTGCAAGTTCAGTCGTAAAAAATGAAGAGTGGAATGCTGAGTGTCAAAGTGTATCGTTTGGTGATATTCATGTACAGTTTTGTGAACCGCTTGGAGAAGGGTTAGTGCAAGAACGCCTGAAGAACCAGGGCGAAAATCCATTTGCAGTAGAGTTTAAAGGGGAAAGTAAACAAGTGCATGAAGTGTTAGGGAGTTTGTACATATATTAATAGAGAGATTGAACCGAATTATAGAAGATCATAATCATTCTTCATCCTATATTCCAAGCTGGTATCAATCACATCATATGGATATGATAAACAATAGATAATGGAGGGATTCATTTGGATAAAATAGCGGTAATTTCAGATATTCATGGTAATATTCCGGCATTAGAATCTGTGCTGAAAGATATTAAATTAAGAGGGATAGAGCGTATTATTTGTCTTGGCGATTTAGTAGGAAAAGGCCCTCATTCAAGCGAAGTAATTGAAATCGTTCGTAAAGAATGTGAGGAAGTCGTAATGGGGAACTGGGATGATTTCATTACAAAACCGACTGAATTTGAAGCGTTAAAATGGCATCAAAAACAACTGTCAGAAGAACAAAATGAGTACTTAAGAAGTTTACCATTTTCAATCGAGTTTTATATGAGCGGGAAACTCATTCGTATGTTCCACGCTTCACCGAGAAGTTTATATGAAAGAATTCAACCACATGCCGCAATAGAAGAACGTGTTAGTATGTTCGAAAATAGTGACCTCACAGAGAATAAAGAAGGAGAAAGAAAACCAGATGTCGTTTGCTACGGTGACGTTCACCAAGCATTCGTTCAAAATTTCAGAGGCAAAACGTTATGTAATGCTGGTAGTGTAGGAAATCCTCTTGAAATTACACAAGCATCCTATTTAATTTTTGAAGGAACTTACAATGAAAAAGAAGCAACGAGTTTTTCCATCCAGCTCGTACGTGTACCGTACGATATTGAATTAGCCATCCGATTAGCAGAAGAACTCGATATGCCAGAAATTGAGGAATATAAGCAAGAGTTACGAACTGCTTTGTATCGGGGGTTTAAGGGGAAGTAAGGAAGATATCTATCGTAACTAAAAATATATCAACGATTCGACAAAGGATATCGACTTACCGACAAATAGTGACACGTTTTGTTACTTGTAATTATATTATGTAAACTAATTACAGGAGGAGATATCATGAACCGAAAACAAATCATTAAAGAAATTACAGATCATATTTTAACGTTAAACTTAACGCATCCAATAAGAGTTGGAGTAAGTGGTATTACAGCATCAGGAAAGACAACATTTGCAAACGAACTTGCAGAAGAAATAAAGAAACGAGGAGTACCAGTAACACGCGCCAGCATTGATGATTTTCATAACCCGAGAGCGATTCGCTATACGCAAGGAAAAGAATCTGCAAGAGGATATTATGAAGATGCACACGATTATATAGCTTTTAAAGAAAGGTTATTAAAGCCTTTAGGACCTAACGGGAATTTACATTATGAAACGATTTCTCATAACTTAATAACGGACATCCCTGTACATAATGAACCACTAGTGGCCTCGCCAAATATGGTGCTAATAGTAGATGGAACATTTCTATTGAAAAAAGACGTAGAGTATTTATTTGATTACAAAATTTTTGTAGATACAGATTTTGAGATTGCGAGAAAACGTGGTGCGAAGCGGGAGACTGAAGCTTTTGGAAGTTATGAAGAAGCAGAGAAAATGTTTTTGAACAGATATCATGCAGCTTGTAAGATGTATATAGACGAGCATAATCCGAAAGAATGTGCGAATGTTGTATTTCAGAATAGTGATTTAGAAAATCCAGAAGTTATATTTCATGAAAGAGAGTAAATGCGTAATCATAAATATATGTATAACCTTATATTTATTGTTATAATTCTCGTATAATGAAATTCATTTTACGAAGTAATTTCCAGGGGATAAGGAAAAAAGGCAAGTTAAAAACATAAAAAGGGGACAAGACATATAATGAATGAAGTAATAGAACTAAAAGAAGAATTACAGCAAATTAAAAATAATAATTATGCTGTACCAGAAGATGTAGACGCATATCCATATGCACAGTGGATGCTAGATTATATCGGATCACCTGATGCTGAACTGCGTGATGATTTAATATATAGTACGCTTCACAAATGGATTACAAATGATGTATTTAGACAAAAAGAATTACGAGGATTAATGTTACAAGCGATTAGTCCTGATTATTTATTTTATAAAATTGGAGAAAAGGGAACGGACTCTGTTTTCAAACGTGCATTCTCTGTTTTAATCCCACCACTTATTTTATCTGTTCATGAAAGAGAACCGTTGTTATCGGAAGAACAACTGTACAGTGTAGCAGAACAAATTCTGGAATATGTATATTTAGAAGAAGACGTAAGAGGTTACGTAGAAGGAAAAGGCTGGGCACATTCTACTGCACATGCTGCAGATGCGCTAGATGCTTTAGCTCGTACAATCCAAAATCGTGAGTTTTCATATGCAATACTAGCTGCAGTCCGTCAAAAGGTTCGTTTAAATGACTACGTATACATACACTTTGAGGATGAGAGATTAGTAACGCCAATTATGTCGTTACGTAACCAAAATCTTTTAACTGAAGAAGAGTGGAGCAACTGGTTACATAGTATAGCAATCGTTGAAGACATCCCGCACCCTCAGTATGATATTTTAGTTCAAAATATTAGAGCTTTCTTACGAAGTTTATATTTCAGAGTTTTAGAGACAGAGGGTAGTACAGCCTTTACAGATGATATATTGGAAACTTTGAAGAAATTGCGTAGGTATTAAAAAAGGCCTTTGAATTGGAAATTTTAAAAGAAATCCATACTTAGAAATAAAGAGAAAATATTAATTTTGAAAAATTTATTAGAAATTTATTTTTACATTGTACCCTTTCAGTATAGGCTGAAAGGGGTGTCACATGAAAAAATTATTGAAGATAGTAAAGATTATATTTTTTGTGTGTAGTAGCATTGTTTTTCTTGGAACAGGCGCTGTATTTATATATCATAACTATCAATTAAGAATGGAATCGAAATTAATAAATAATGAAGGTGAACTTATTAATTTCAATAATAAAAAAATACATGTTTATAATGAGGGGAGCGGGAAGGATACGTTTGTATTTATGGCCGGATCTGGAATTGCCGCTCCTGTTTATGAATTGAAAGGGTTGTATAGTAAATTTTCGAAAGAAAACAAGATTTCTGTAATTGAGAGAGCTGGTTATGGGTACAGTGATGTTTTTCAAGATGATAGAGACATTGATACGATATTAGAACAAACGAGAGAAGCGCTTATTCGAAGTGGAAATAAATCACCATATGTTTTAGTACCACACTCTCTATCGGGTATAGAGGCTATTTATTGGGCACAAAAATATCCAAGTGAAGTAAAAGGGATTATTGCGTTAGATATTGGTTTACCTAAACAGTATGTAACTCATAAAATAGGTGTAGTTGATTCATTAAGAATAAAAGGGATGAATATTTTAACGAAAATTGGTTTTCAGAGATTAGTTCCTTCTTTCACTTATAATCCCGAAGTCATTCGGCAATCCTTTTTAAACGAACAGGAAAAAGATATTTATCGAGCGCTTTCATATAAACAAGCTTTTAACGATGATATGAAGCAAGAACTTTTACAAAGCTACGATAACGGTAAAAAATCAAATTCCTTATCAATCCCAAAAGAAACACCGATTTTATTTATAGATGCGATTGCTAGGCAAAATAAAAATTCGAAGTATACAAAGCAAAAAAACAAAGATTATAAGGAGTTTGCTAGCAAGCTATTAATAGCTGATGTGAAAATAATTGAAGGTACACATAGTATTTATTTATACGCTCCGGATGAAATATACAAATTTGCTATGGATTTTATTAATAATAAAGTAGTGAAGAACTAAGCTATTGTTAATTTGGCGATGGAAGGTCTGTATAATGAAAAAATATAATATATTAATTGTTGAAGACGATTTGATGATAGGATATTTATTACAAAAAATTTTGCAGCGCGAGAAGTATAAGGTGTATTGGGAGAAAGAAGGAAAGAAAGTTCTTGATGTAATTCATGAAATAGATTTAGTCATAATGGATGTTATGTTACCGGGTGAAGATGGTTATCAAATTACAAAGAAAATAAAAAATTTAGGATTAAATATCCCAATTATATTTCTATCAGCTCTGAATGATATTGATAGTAAACTAAAAGGTTTAACTATTGGAGAAGAATACATGATAAAACCTTTTGATCCTAGAGAATTATTGTTAAGAATTCAGAAAATGTTAGATAATCAATATGGTACTTTCACGCAAATTAAACATCTATTTATAGATGCAGAATATAAAAGGGTTCTAATGAATGGTTTGCGTGATGAAGTTGCTTTTACTGCGATTGAGCGTAAAATATTCTTCTATTTATATGAAAATAGAGATAGAATTCTAACAAAAGAGCACTTCTTTGATTACTTATGGCAACTTGAAGATAGAAATCAAAATATCATGAACGTACATATAAAAAAAATCAGGACCAAAATCAATGATAAAACAGGTGATATTATTCAAAATATTTATGGAGAAGGGTATAGACTAAATACCTTTATGAAGAAATGAACTTAAAGAAAAAATATCAGTTACTACTATTCTCCGCTATTGTTAGCGTACCACTGTTATTGTTGTCAATTAGTATCTTTGTATCAGTAATTTATAATGCTGTCTTTAAAACTAAAAACAAAAACATTCCATTTCACGAATCCTTTGCATATCCTACTATGTTAATTATATTTTTATTGTCACTATTAGTATTAGCTTTTGTATTTTCAAAATCGATTAACACAGTATTAAATAAAATTAATGTATTAAATCAAACGATTCGAGATTTAGCTAGTGATAAAAAAATCCCTAATATAATCGATGTCAAAAGCGATGACGAGATGGGGCAACTGATTAAATCAGTAAACTTGCTTATAGAAAGAACGACTTATCGAGAATTAGAACTACAACAACAGGAACAAATAAAAAAAGAGCTATTAAATAAATTAAGGCATGATATTAATACACCCTTAACTGCGGTTAGATTACAATTATATTATTTAGAAGGCGAATACGAAGAACAAGCACCAGTACTTGAATCAATGTATGAGCAGATACAATATATAAGTCATTTAACTAACGAATTTAATATTCAATCTACAGAGACATTAGAGAATACTTATATTGTGAATGATGAAGTGAATATACATAATTTAATCGAAAATATGATTAAAAAATGGAGCTATTTGTATAGCATTCATAAAATTGAATTAGTATATAATCCACAAGATAAAGAGTTGATATGGAATAGTAATGAGTTATGGATTCAAAGGCTATTCGATAATATTTTTCAAAATGTGCTTAAACATTCAAAAGCTAACAAACTTGAGATCCTCATAGGCGATGATATTGTTTCCTTTAGAGATAACGGGATTGGGTTTGATATAAATAGTAAAGGAACGGGACTAGGTTTAAAAAATATTGAAGATATATCAAAGATGTTCGATGTAAAATATACTTTACAATCAAATAGTGAGGGGACTATGTTTTCATTTGAAAACACTCAAGTTTAGAGTAAAGTACATAAAACCAATACCTTCCAAACATACTAATAAAATGTGTTGGAGGTGAGTTTTATGGATAAAAAAGACTTTGAAAAAGTTTATAATGACTACTTACATCAAGGAGAAGAACAAGCTCAATTTGAAATAGCTCAGGAAGTTACTTCAGGTGCAGAACAAATTGTTGCTGTTCGTAAAAATGATGAAGGTGATTTAATTGCTTTTAAAACAAGTAGCGGGAGAGAGTTAGATTATATTACTGCTCTTGATGAAGCGAAATCAGGGAAGTTAGCACATGTGGACGTGTTTCATAAGTATGGTAGAGATATTATACGTAGTGAAGCGGATGGTATAAAGGAAAATAATTTAGATAATTTGCCGTCTTTTTAAACGGGTAAACCTCAAGAAGAGAATGTTCATTTGGATATTCTCTTCTTTTTTGCTAAGCTTTCCCTACAAATAGAAGGTTTATTTCTGAAGTGTAATCACACTTTTAAAGAGCTCTCTAAATTTCTCTTTATCTTCTGCTGTAAATGGTTTTGGTCCTTTGGTACGCTTACCGCTTTTTCGAACCATTGCACTTAAATATCGTGTTTGTAATAGTTGGTCAATGTTTTCATTCGTATACTTATAGCCTTTATGGTGTAGAACGATACAGCCTTTTGCTAAAGCGAGCGAAGCAAGACCATAATCTTGCGTTACGATTAAATCTTCTTTTTTTGCTAACTGCATAATCCGGTAATCCGCAGCATCTGCTCCAGAATCAACATAAATGGTTTCCACACCTGCTGGCTGCTTAGCATTAGAATAATGAGAAAAGCTAGTAACGAGGGTAACAGGGATTTCTGCATTCGTAGCTTCAAAAATAATCACATCTTTTACAGGGCAAGCATCTGCATCAACGTAAATTTTCATATTTATCACTCCTAAAACTAGGTTCGTGTTGATAATAATGGTAGATTTTTCTTTTGTCAAACGAGAAAGCTTTATATAATGTTATTTTTCACATACCAAAATAGCCTCACGCAAACGAGAAATACCTTCCTCAATTTGATCTATATTTACCTTTCCATAAGATAAACGTATATAACCATCTTTTGCGCCGAAAATACTGCCCGGCATAAAGGCGATTTCTTGTTTTAAGCTTTGCATAATGAGTTGCTTTTCGTTTATCGGTTCGTTTAATTTTCCCCATATGTAAATACCACCAGTAGGCTTTGAAAAAGAGATTTTATCGTGAAGTTGCTCGTTTAGGGCACGGACGATAATGTCTCTTTTTTCTGCTAGCTGCTTTCGTAACGGTACGATATGCGACTGGAATGGTACAGTTTCGAAAAATTGCTGCATAAGCCACTGCGGGAATATACTCATTCCTAATTCCATTTGGTGCCGCGCATCTGATAATCGCTCTACGACAGACTGCGGAGCGACAAGCCAGCCAACTCGTAAACCTGGTGCAATCATTTTTGATAAGGAATGTACATAAATGACTGTTCCGTTTTCATCAATCGATTTTAAAGTAGGGCAAGGTTGTTTATTTTCTAACGTAAGTAGACTAGACGGATCATCTTCAACGATCGCAATTCGTAAGTCTGCGCAAAGTGACAACAGTTTTTTTCTACGGTTTGGATGCAGCATCGTTCCCGTAGGATTTTGGAAATTTGGATTTAAAAAGATCATTTTAATACGATGCTTTCTATATAATTCTTGCACATCATCTGGATTAATACCGTGTTCATCGACAGGTAATGGGAAAATACGAATACCTGCTGATTGGAATAACGGTAAGGAATAACAGTGCGATGGACTTTCGAAAGCGACTGCATCACCTGGATTTAATAAACATTGTACGATAAGGTGAAGTGCTTGTTGGGCGCCAGATGTAATCATAATCGATTGTTCGGTCGCTTCAATTTTTAAATAATCTTTCATATATTTTACTACCGCTTGTCTGAGCGGGAGATAGCCCTGGGGATGATCATAACTTAATGACTGCGTTAACGGTTGTTCTCGTAAAATCGTTTGTAGTTGATCGTGAGGATAGAGATTACAACCGAGCTCCCCATTAGCGAAATCTATAATATTTTCATTTTGTTGTACTTCTGCCCGAATGTGGCGAAGTAATGGTAAGTTTGGCAAAAAAGTACCACCTTCTACGAAACCTCTCCAGTTCGGCGTTAATGTCGGAGAAACGCCCCACATATGTGTACTCACACGTGTTCCTTTACCGGTCGTACTTTCTACAATTCCCATAGCGCGAAGTTCATTATAAGCAGTCGTTACTGTACTTCTGTTTACATTTAACTGCGTAGCTAATTTCCGTTCTGAAGGGAGGAAGCTACCTGGAGGAAGCTCTCCGTATGTAATACGTCTTTCAATAAAGTCAACAACTTGCTGATAAATAGGTATTTTACTGTCATTATCTAGCTTCCATTCCATATAAACGCCTCCGCATCTCTTATATACATCAAGTATAACAAATTGGCTGGGTAAAAAAACAGCCAATTGGACGGTGTTATATCCAGCCAATTTTACTATGCTAAATAGGGAAGGGGAGATTCGGATGAAAAGATGGCAAATGGAGTGGCTCCTAGTATCAGTTGCATTAGTATGGGGAGCAAATTATACAATTGGAAAGTATGGCGTGGCATTTATGTCATCCATTCAATTTAATAGTTTACGATTTTTAGTAGCATCACCGGTATTATTACTTATTACTTTTATAATGGAACGCTCATTACGTATTGAAAGAAAAGATTGGTTACGATTATTAGCAGTAGGGATCGTTGGTACGACGATGTATCAAACGATGTTTATGTTATCTGTAAAATATACTTCAGCAACGAACGCCTCATTATTAATTGCAATGTCACCTATATTTACAGGGATATTAGCAGTATTACACAAACAAGAACGCTTTTCGATGAAAGTACAAATTGGTTCAATAGTAGCGTTTATTGGTGCAGCATTCGTTTTATTAACAGGGCATACAGGAGGAGCAACTTATGAGTATGCATGGCTCGGAAATGTAATCGGATTAGTCGCAGCAATTGCGTGGGGATGGTATCCAATTTTAGCGCAACCTCTCATTACAAAATACTCTGCAATGAGAGTAACATCATGGTCTACTTTAATTGGAATTGTACCTCTCGTTGTATATTGTCTATTCAATGTAAATACATTAACGTGGCCAGTAGATATGCCAAGCTGGGGTTCTCTAGCATATTCAATCGTCTTTGCGACAATCTTCGGACTTGCCATGTGGTATGTCGGTATTAGTAAAATCGGCTCAACGAAAGTAATGGTTTATATGTATCTTGTACCATTGTTCGCAGTTATCTTTGCAGCTGTAACAATCGGAGAGGAAATCAATATGATGCAATTAGTTGGCGGTCTTATTATCTTCATTGGTTTATATGTAGTCAAAAAAGGCGGAATCAAAAAGCCTGCTCTCAATTTGAAAAAAGTAAGCTAAAGGTAAAAATGATCTCTTTCATATAGAAGGAGATCATTTTTGTTTTTGTAATAAAAGCGCTTGTTCAACAGCCCATTTTTGATGATCATGAATTAAAAGCTCTATAGCACGTAATGGAGGCATCCATCTTAAAACATGATCCTCCTCACAGTTTTCAGTTTCCTGATGTACCATGTTTGCAATGTAAAAGAACCCATCGTTTAAATAATATGTATCTTCCTTTTCCGCATAAAAATATCGCGCTGCATTACCGATATATTGATCAATTTCAATTACCCATCCTAATTCCTCTAGTAGTTCACGATGCAAACATTCATCTTTTGTTTCGTTATCTTCCATACCGCCACCAGGTAAAAAGTAACGATCTCCTTTTTGGATAACAGCCACTTTTGAGCAAGTATCGTTAAAAATAACCGCATAGCAACTAGGTCGTAATACATACTGTTCAGTGGTTTTTTTATAACCAAAAGTAAGTTTAGACATCATAAAACACCTCATTTCTCTATAAAATACATAAAAGGAATATTAAGGTAAATATAGAATTATATAAGTATAATCTTATGGGATAGGAGTGATACCAAAATGATAAATCGAAGGTGTTCACGATGTAAAGAAATAACAGGTACATTGCATGGTGGTAAAAAAATTAAGGAAGAATTTTTGTGTGAGGATTGTTTACAAAAAGGAATTGCGAGTGGAGAAATCGAATTATCACAAGTGGAAGAAGAACAAACTTCGTATCTTTCTATAAAAATATTAAAAATAATGAGTGTGATTTATTTAATAGTATCTATTATAACTGCTTTTTCTGCTGGAGCACTTATACAGGATCCAGGGTTTGGTGGAATATCATTTTCAATAACAGGTGCAGTTGGTGTTATGATAATTGGATCGATATCCCAGTCTGTTCTTGTATTTTGTGGGATATGGGTACTCATTCTTTTAGTAGAAACGGTCATTAAAATTCATGAAAAAATGAAGTAAGTGAGAGGGAGAAATACATGCGAGTAAGAAACATGCAAGGGGAAGATTATGTAAAGATTCATTCTGTTTTAAATGATTGGTGGGGCGGAAGGAATATGGCTGACATGTTGCCGAAGTTGTTTTTCGTCCACTTTCAAGAAACGAGTTTTATCATTGAAGAAGAGGGAGAAACGTTAGGCTTTTTATGCGGATTCTTTTCACAAACACATAAAGAAGAAGCGTACGTTCACTTTATCGGTGTAAATCCGGAGTATAGAAGAAAAGGAATCGCATCGACGTTATATTCTTATTTCTTTGATGTCGCTCGTGCAAATAATCGTAAAGTTGTAAAAGCAATCACGTCACCCATTAATAAAAAGTCGATACAGTTTCATCAAGAAATTGGCTTTCAAATTGAGGCTGGGGATGACGAGGTAGAAGGTGTATCCGTACATACAAATTATGATGGGAACGGTGGGAGTCGAGTTTTATTTTTGAAAAATGTGTAAAGAAAAGAGCTGTTACCCAAGTCCATTAAATTAAGTTCATATCAAAACGCCATCCTTTCTTATGTTTTTGTAGAAAGAATGGCGTACTTTTTTATTTTGTTGGCGTGATTATTAAAAAAGGAGGGATTTATATGGATTTTGAGAGAGATAGATATTTTTTAGAGATGGCATTGGAAGAGGCAGAAAAGGCATTAAAAGAAAATACATATCCAGTAGGAGCAGTTATTGTTGATGGAAATTATAATGTTATTGCAAGGGGAAGAAATAGGGTGCATCCTCAAAAAGACATAACAGCTCACGCAGAGATAGACGCTATTCGCAATGCAGGACCAGCAATGTTTGATGCAAAAATAAAAAATGAGAAGTTTACTATTTATAGCACGTTGGAACCGTGCCCAATGTGTACAGGTGGTATTTTATTCGCAAAAATACAGAGAGTGGTCTGGTTGCTAAATGATGACTTAGGTTTTGGTGGATATAAAAAGATAAAAAACGCTTCAGTTTTTGAGGGGAAATTTAATAAAATCGAAATGGTGGAAGAACCATTTGGAGACTTAAAAGCTAGACAAAAAGAACTTATGAGACAATGGGAGCTAAATCCAAACAATGTTATTAACTTACGTAGGGCTATAAAAAAATAGTTATTTCTTTAAATCAGGGTAACGCCACATTACCATCAACTTAAAAAATAGATTGTTCCCTAAAAAGAAAGAAACGAGCCGAATTCTTATAAAAAACAGTGAAAAGTTAAAAAATTCTTAGCTTGATGGGAAAGGGAACTATACACATCAAACTAAGATTTATTTTTTCTTCTGTTTGGTAGATTGAAAAAGTAAATGAAATTATATCGAACACAACTCGCATTATATCGACGCAAAATCAAATATATCGAACACAACTTGAAATATATCGACGTTTCGACAAGGAATATCGATTTAACAACAATATACGACAAAATTTGTTACTGACAGAAAGCTGCCCTAAAATCCTTTTGGACGGTTTGTTTTGTTATAGGGAGGAAAAAGTTGAAGAGTTCTCAAAGTAGAAACGAGTATTTACAGCGCATATACAAAGTTCAAGATTATATAGAATCCCACATAAATGATTCACTTTCAATTGAAGAGTTAGCCGATGTAGCAGGATTTTCAAAGTATCATTTTCATAGAATTTTTAAAGGGATGATGAATGAGCCGTTATCACGGTATGTGAATCGCCTAAAGCTAGAAAGAGCAACACATCTACTTACATACCGTGCAGATATGACGATTACAGATATTGCTTATCACTTCGGATTCACAGATTCAGCAGTTTTCTCCCGTACATTTAAAAACTATTACGGAGTAAGTCCGTCTCAATATAGAAATCACAATAGCAAGAATTGCAAAGACGTAAGCAGAACTTCTCAATACAATGAATGTAAGAAGGTTCGAGGAAATGTTGAAATTGTAACAGCGGACAATATAAACGTCGCATACATAAGACATGTAGGTACATATAAAGAGTTAGCTATAGCTTTTCCAAAAATGATAGAGAAACTATTTCATTATGCAGCGGAGAAAAACTATCATGTATTCGAAGATACGAAAGTACTAACAATTTATCATGATCATCATGAGTTTACAGAAGACTATCATTTAAGAACAAGTTTATGTATAACAATTCCAGATGAGCACGCAGTAGGAACGAGCGACATTGGAATTATGGTAATACCTTCAGGAAGGTATGCAGTAGGTCATTTTGAAATACGCCAAGATGAATATAAAGGGGCATGGGATTTTTTATACGGTGAATGGTTGCCAAATAGCGGATATAAACCGAGAGATTCGTATCCCTTTGAAGTATATAAAAATGACCCAAGGCAGCACCCAGAAAAGAAACATATAGTTGATATATATGTACCTATCGAACCTTTTTAATGATAGATTAAGGGGGAAGAACAATGAAAACTGCTGAAAAGTTAGATTACATTATAAAAGAAGAATACAAAAATATTAATGGTATGTTAGTAATGCAGAAAGGTAATGTTATTTTTGAAAAATATTATAACGGTTACGGTTCAGATGATGCGTTTCATGTAGCGTCTGTCACAAAAACAATAATCTCTGCGCTAATTGGAATATGTATAGATAAAGGCTATATAAAAAGCGTTGATCAAAAAGTAATAGAATTTTTCCCTAAAGATAACGTTAATTCATCTGAAATAACAGTACGCCACCTTCTAACAATGACAGCTCCATATCCTTATGCAGATTGGCAGGAACCGTTAGAAGAACTATGTACACAACAAGACTGGGTGCAGTATACACTTAATAGAATGGGGAACGGCGGAGAAATCGGATCTTTTAAATATTCATCCGCAGGCGCACATTTACTATCAGCAATTATTACGAGTGTAACAGGAAAAAGTGCGCGTGAATTTGCGAATGGACACTTATTTCAGCAACTCAGTATGAGAGAAATTCCAAACTACAATATGAAAGCATTTGGATTCGATGACTTATTCGGAAAAGACGTGAAAGGATGGGTTCACGATCCAAACGGTATTTCAACGGGTGGCTGGGGACTTACGTTAACGGTTAAAGATATGGTGAAGTTTGGACGTTTGTATTTAAACGAAGGTACTCATAATGGAAAACAAATTCTATCACAATCATGGATAAAAGAATCGACAGAAATGAACCAAAATCAATATGGTTATTTATGGTGGTTACGAGAAGAGGATGGAATCTTTTCATACTGTGCCATGGGCGATGGTGGGAACATGATTTGCTGTGTACCGGAGAGGGAGTTGGTCGTGGTGATCGCGTCTGAAGTTATACCGGAAGCTAAGGATAGATGGGAGTTAATTAAAGAATGCATCCTTCCTTATTTAAAAGATTAAGATGTGTATTTTTATGAAAATGAGAATAAAAGGTTTAGTTATACTTGTTTTGCTCTCCATTATAGAAATCCGTGTTGTGAGAACAAAGTTGCTCAACTAAGATGATAAAACTTCAACACCTATACGATTATTGAATAATTGCAAGGTGTTGAAGTACTGATGAGTTAATTAAGGTACATTCAATTGCAAGCTGAAACACCTTTTTCTGTTATTGTAAATTATTCTTTAACTTTTCGATGTATAAGGTATATCATGCCAAACACAATTGCCAGCAAGATAAATTTAGTTAATTCCATTATGCTAATATTGCACTTGGTTGCCACTCCATCTGTTAAATAAAATACATTAAACATACCATGTAAAATTGCAGGTGTTATTACAGAACGGCTATACTCTCTCGTATAGGTCAAAATTATAGATAATATAAATAATAAAGAGAGATAGCTAAAAATTCCTACAAACCATAACTCATAGTTTTTATAAAAGATTGCTACTGGTAAATGCCATAAAGACCAAAGTGATGCAGTAATGATTGCTGTTTGCGTTAATGAATATTTTTTTCGTAAATGGTAATGAAAATTTCCACGCCATATGATTTCCTCTAATAATGCAGAAAAAGATCCAACTGTAAGACCAACAAGTAAGAGAAATCCTAATTCATTCCAATGATTATATAAGAACTTTATATCATAAATATAAAAATAAAAATGGAGACATTGTCCTAGAAGTAGTGGAAATAATATGGAGAAAAGAAGTGTTTTTATTTTGGGACGTGAAATTCCAAATGTATGAACTATTTTTTGTTTCTTATATAATTTCTGATATAAAATAACAGCTAAAAGCGGAACAACCATCGTAAACCCTAAATAGTTACGACCATTTTCTATGTTCAGTAAGATAATATATACAAGCGATGTGAGACAATAAATACATAATGTAGAATGATAAACTATGTTTCTATTAATATTTTTCACCTACCTACCTAAGTATATATAAGTTGTTAATCGAATATCCGAGATTTTAACGGATTTACCGAAAGAATTCTCCTTCCTGCAACCTTCTATATGAAGTTCTTTGATAACTTGATATAGAAGGTTGCAGGAAGAAAATAGAATGCCAAAACCAAGCCACTCGGTTCCTGCGTAAAATATCAACCGTACCAAAAGAGCGTCCAACGCTCAGGGAGACGAAAGGTTACTTTCGTCGTGGAACTGGGAAGCTCCCACTTCAAGCTTTGCTAAGTGGCGAGTAGTTCACATTAACCGTCTACTCCCATATTTAAAAATTGAACAAGTTGATCATTTAAATAACTTGTACTATAAGAAAAATCATTTTGATACCATTCAATAATGATGCCAATAATCGCATTCGCTTGGTAGGAACAATAAAGTGAATGGTTCACGCCTTCTTTAAGCAAAGCCTCTTTATCTTGAAGTAACAAATGCTTTATTTCCTCAAAAAATAAATAATAGTACATTAAAGGAACCTTTTTGGAAAAAACAATTCTGTAGAATGATTTATATTTTTCGATATGATGAAAAATCCGAATTGTAGAAGGATCTAATTTACTAGTTTTCAATACTGATACGTAGCGATAAGGTTCTTGATAAGAACGTGACAAATCTGCTGTAATTTCTTTAAAATACTCCTCAAATAAATCTTCTACTTGTTTATAATGCAAGTAAAATGTTCCACGATTTATTTTTGCTTTTCTGCAAATTTCCGAGATGGAGATGACTTCTAAAGTTTTTTCGTTTAATAATTCTAACAATGCGTTATGTAACGCCTCTTTTGTTTTCACAATACGCATATCTGTATGCATCATTTTTTTCACCTCTGATTGAACACATTTCTTGCGATGTGTTAATTATTGAACATTTATCACTTTTTTGCTCATTGTAAGCGCTCTTTTATATTATTATAATTTTTATTGAACAACTGTGCAATAAAAGACAAAGGGGGACGTTTCAGATGAGATTAAAAGGTAAAGTAGCAATTGTCACTGGTGCTGCGTCAGGCATGGGGAAAGCAATTGCAGAAGGTTATGCAAAAGAAGGAGCAAAAGTCGTTGTATCAGACTTAAACTTAGAAGGGGCTCAACATGTAGTACAAGGAATTAAAGCTACAGGTGCAGAGGCCATTGCTGTTCAAACAAACGTTACCTCTGATGAAGATATTCAACGCCTTTTCGATGAAACAAAACAAGCTTACGGGAAATTAGATATTCTTGTTAATAATGCAGGTATCATGGATGGAATGGAGCCTGTTGGTGAAGTTTCAGACGAACGCTGGGAAAAGGTTTTCTCTGTGAATACAGTATCTGTAATGAAAACAATGCGTATTGCAGTGAATCTATTCTTGGAACAAGGACACGGTACGATCGTCAATAATATTTCTGCAGGTGGATTATACGGTGCACGTGCTGGTGCTGTTTACACAGCATCTAAACATGCAGTCGTTGGCCTAACAAAAAACACGGCCTTTATGTATGCGAACAACAACATCCGTTGTAACGGTATCGCCCCTGGAGCAGTCATAACAAACATTGCTTCTACAATGACGAATGTGAGCGAATTTGGTGCGAGCCGTCAAGCATTAGGTATGGCAATTAATCCACGTGCTGGACAACCAGAAGAAGTTGCACAACTGGCTATCTTCTTAGGCTCTGACGAAGCTAGTTTCGTAAACGGACAAGTGATTTCTGTAGACGGCGGCTGGACTTCATATTAATTTTAATTCAAGTATATAAAAGTAAATAAGTTTTGAAAAAGCAATGCTCCTGTCAATTTGGCAGGGGCATTGTCCGTATAATACATATAAAAATAAGTACTATTTATTTAAGAAACCGTATTGATTAATTTTTCAAAATGGTTTCTTTTTTGCTTATAGAATTAAAATTGTAGTAAAAAAGCAAATCACGCGTAACTTTTCACCACAAAAAATCGTTAAACAAAAGAGAGGATTTTTAATCACGAATGGGGGAGAACCATGAAAATTCTAATACTAGGTGGTACACGTTTTTTAGGAAGAGCTTTTGTAGAAGAGGCTTTGAACAGAGGTCATGAAGTTACATTATTTAATCGCGGAACGAATAAAGAAATTTTTCCTGAAGTGGAGCAGTTAATCGGCGACAGAAATGACGATGTATCAAGTTTAGAAAATCGAAAATGGGATGTTGTCGTAGACACGTGCGGATTTTCTCCGCATCACATTAGAAACGTTGGAGAAGTATTAAAAGATAATGTAAAGCATTATATATTCATCTCCAGTCTTTCCGTATATAAAGACTGGATTCCACTTCACATAAAAG
Organism: Bacillus cereus group sp. BfR-BA-01383; assembly: GCF_022663495.1. Classification (NCBI taxonomy): domain Bacteria; kingdom Bacillati; phylum Bacillota; class Bacilli; order Caryophanales; family Bacillaceae; genus Bacillus; species Bacillus cereus group sp. BfR-BA-01383. Next base: position 152,283 of record NZ_JAKUFP010000004.1, on the reverse strand, counting down.
AAGGCTATATATTACAACCTGAACCAACGGGTGAGCAAATAAAGGCTGTAGAGAATGGTGAAATATCTCCTTATGAGCATTATGGTGCGCTGAAAGTATTATGTGAAAAAGAAGCAGAGAAGTATTGGCCAGGTCGTGTTTTACATGTCAGAGCAGGACTGCTTTCGGGAATGTTTGATTATACAGATCGGCTTCCATACTGGGTTCAGCGTGTAGCAAAGGGTGGAAAAGTGTTAGTACCAGGAAGGAAAGACCGCCCAGTGCAGTTCGTTGATATAAAAGATGTCGCAAGCTTTGGACTAGACATGGCAGAAAATAATAAAGCAGGCACATTCAATATAACAGGTCCGAATTATGAATTAACGATGGAAGAGCTATTAAATACGTGTAAAAAGATTACGAATAGTGATGCTGAATTTGTTTGGATAGATGAATTATTTATGAATGAACATAAAGTGCAGCCATGGACAGAGATGCCTTTATGGCTTCCCGAAACTTTTTCATTAGAAGGTGAAACGAAGCCGTGGGCAGGTGGATTTTCTATTAGTGTCGAGAGTGCTGTTAAAGAAGGGCTTACTTTTAGAAGTTTAGAAGATACAGTTACAGACGTGTATGGGTGGATGAAGGAAATGGAAAATAGGGAATTAAAAGCAGGTATTTCAAAGGAAAGAGAAAAGGTGCTGTTAGAAAAGTGGCATGAAATAAAGAGAGTTTAAATAAGAGCCCAATGAAAAAGGACTCTGTCTATTTGCTAAACAGAGTCCTAATATTCATCTACCATTCAATCGGTTCTTCCCCGTACATTTCCCACAGCTTAGGAAACATTTTTTTCAATCCTTCTTCGTCATCTTCATCCCAATCGAATTCAATGTCGTCATTATAAGTTCTTTCATTAGTTAGTACGTGATAAAGTGTAAAGTAAGTATCATCTTCATCCCCGGTTTTTTCTGCATATACAGTGTAACCGAAGTATAAAGAAAGTTCTTCAATATTTGGTACATCATACTCACTTAAATTTTCTAATACAGGAATTACCCGTTCTGGATCTTCAATACACGCTTCGTAAGTTTCTTTTCCTTGATATAATAACCATCCACGGAAGTAATCAAAACAATCATCCGAACAACCGCCTAAAATAATATAGGCTGCTGCCCATAAACGAGAAGTATAGGAAGCTTTTAATATGCGATGCATATGCGTATCAAAAGCTACAATTTCATGTACTGTACGTTTAGCGAGGTGAGAAGTAAGCCATTCTATTTGTTCTTCTTGATCTTCGCCTTTCGTTTTTGCACGAACGAGTAGTTCCCAAAATGCTTCTTCTGTTATCGTTTTTTCTTTTATGTAATCTTCCCCAAGACATGGGTCTGTATATCCTTTTTTACGTTTGGAAGCAACTAATTTGTTAGCTTCTTTCATACATTCTTCTTCTGTTTCAAACTCTTTCGCTTTTACACTCCCAGCTGTGCCGATTTTTCCATAAAACACAACGTAGTCTTTTTCTTTCACAACGATTTTCCAAAACTTATTTGATTTCTCAGTTTGCTGGATTAATAACGTTTCCATTCGTACCCCCATCATGTTTTTCTAGTGTGCAATGTGATTGTAACATATGTATATACACTTGTAATGATGAAAGTTAAGTGTAATTATTGGAAAGTTCAAAACTCATTGAACGAAATAGAAAAATTTAGTAATCTTATTTGTACAGCACATACATAATAGTTTTGTAATGATACATAGGAGGGGTTCGTTGTGGATCTTACGTTTAAAGTTGAGGAAACATGTTTTAATTACCGAGTCGGAGCAATTTGTAAACACGATAATAAAATACTCATTCTGCAAGGTGACGGTGAAGATTATTGGTACGTACCGGGCGGACGAGTGAAAATGCTAGAAAATAGTGAAGACGCGTTAAAACGAGAGCTTGCAGAAGAATTAGGTGTTCCTATTAAAGGGAAGAGATTAATATGGTCAGTAGAAAATTTCTTCACACTTTCTGAGCGAAAGTTTCATGAGATTAGTTTTTATTACGAAGTAGATTTACATGAGTTACCTGCAAATGGAGCAGATCAATATATTTTGGAAGAAGAGGGAAGAACGTATTTATTTAAGTGGGTGCCGGTAGAAGAGCTAGAGGCATATAACTTACAGCCCGCGTTTATCAAAGAGAAAGTAAAGGATATAGCAGCTCATACAGAACATATCGTCTTACAAGATTAAATGTATTCGGAGGGGAAAACGGTGAAGGGAACTAAAAAAGAGGTACATATAAATGACAAAGTAATGCATTATACACATATCGAAAAAGGTTCTAGTACGGTTTGCTTTATGTTCTCAGGTTCAGGATACAATTACGATAAACCGTTATTTTATTATGCAACGATGTTAATGTTAGAACATAAAATTGATGTTGTACATATTCATTATTCCTATGATGGACAATTAATGAATAAGCCAATGGAAGAAGTAACGAAAGTGATGATGGAGGATATTCATCCTATAATGAAAGAAGTATTAAAAGATGAGCAATACAACGAGACTTTGTGTTTAGGGAAATCACTCGGAACAATTCCAATTGCGAATGATTTGATGAAGAGAGAAGAGTTTTTACAGTCAAAAATGATATTAATGACACCGTTACTGACGTTTGATACGATTTTTGATTCAATCTTACATAGTCGTCACGAAGGGCTTTTAGTAATTGGAGATAAAGATCATCAATACAATGCAGATCAAATTGATCAGTTACATAAAACGAATTTACAGATTGAAGTTGTCAAAAACGCTAATCATTCTGTAAATGTTGGAGAATATGAAACAGAAAATTCAATTGAGGCTATAGCGAAAATAATAGAAAAACTTAAAGAAATTGTTAGGGAAAACTAACTTATTAAAGTAAAAGAGGTGCGAATTGCACCTCTTTTACTTTAATAAGCCTTCAACACATGAAGCAAATAATCTTTCCGGTTCAACGGATTATAATCAACACGTTTTCGAGTAGGGAAGGGAGGTTTCAGTTTTATGAAACCAGCTGGCGTCGTTGTAAATATACCTTCTCCTTCAGTAAATGAATGGAGCATGCGTTTAAAATTCTCTGTTTTCGCAACAGGTAATGAACCTGTTAATTGATAAGAATCATTATTTAATATAGGCTCTGCAAAAGTTGCTGGAATAGCAGCAAGCTTATACATCGCGGTACTAATTGCCTGCTCCGGTACAGTTAATTCAAATTCGTTTACTGGTTCATACACATATGTTTCAGCTTGCTTTAAAGCATCCATTAAAACGAGCGGTGTTAAGTTTCTAAAGTCACTCGCTGTTGTAACAGGACTAGCATAACCGGTATGTGTAAGTGTGACGGAAATGTCCGTAACTTCCCATCCATACAAACCTTGTTTTAACGTTTGAAATACTGTATCTTCAATTGCTTTATGAAATGCTAAAGGCAATGAACCAAGCTCAACACCTAATTTATACGTTATGCCAGAGTTAAATTCGCCACGTTCAATTTTAAAACCAATTGTTGCGTAAAATGGATTCGCTTTTTCACCCATTACTTCCATGCTATTACCTACGCCAATTGGTTTCTCAATACATACAACTCGTGTATTTGAAAAAGTAACCTGCAAATTATATTTCTCATAAAGTGTAGTTTCAATGACTTCTTTTTGTACTTCACCGAAAAGGCGAATGTATAGTTCATTATGAACGTCATCTTTCCACACTTTAATGAGCGGATCTTCTTCACATAGCTCCATAAGTGCAGCGTGTAAATCATGAATTCGTTCTTTTGGTAATGCTGAAATAGCAGCTTCCATTTGTGGTTCGGCAAAGTGAATATCTTTTATATAATCAGTCAGTTCACCAATAATATCACCAATTTTAATATCACTCAGTCCCCACACTTTACAAAAATCACCGCTATGAACGGTAGAAGTTTGAACGGCATCTCCATTATGAAACATGCACATTTTTTTAATCTTTTCCTTATGCGATAGAGACCCATTTCGCTGTATATCAACATATTTTCTAACGTGTAAACTACCTGAAAAAACTCTTACATAAGCAATCTTTTCTCCAGAATGTTCACGTTCAATTTTAAAAACTACACCGGACAATTCTTCATCTTGAGACGAATTATTAGCTGGAAATAAGGCTGAAATATTTTCAAGTAGTTCAGGTACGCCCATGCCTGTCATTGCTGATCCGAAAAAGATTGAATACACATTTGCTTGCTGTATTTGTTGTTCTAGCTCTTTTCTTAATAATGCATCCGGTACGATTTCGTTATTTACATAGGATGCAAGCAATGATTCGTTATATGGCGCTAATCGTTCAATACAGTCGTCATATGATTTATATTCAATAATACGAGCTGCCTTTGTTCCTTCGTTATGGACAGAGTAGAAGGGGAATACTTCATTTGAAAGCATCTCTTTTATTTGTTTCATAACTTTTTCACTATTTGCGCCACTACGATCAATTTTATTAATAAATAAAATAGTTGGTATGTTTAGTTTCTGTAATGTTCGCATTAAAATTTTTGTTTGTGCTTGCACACCTTCAACGGCAGAAATAACTAAAATCGCACCGTCTAAAACGCGGAATGATCGCTCCACTTCAGCGATAAAATCAGCGTGTCCAGGTGTATCAATGACATTTACTTTTATATCATCAATAAAAAAAGAAACGACAGATGCTTTAATCGTAATTCCGCGCTGTCTTTCTAATTCCATTGAGTCCGTTTGCGTGCTTCCGCTATCAACTCGGCCAACTTCTTTAATTACATTCGTTTCATATAGAATACGCTCAGTCAAACTCGTCTTGCCAGCGTCTACGTGCGCAACAATCCCTATATTTATTGTTGTCATATATTGAAATCCTCATTTCATTTTCCATTTTCATTTCCTCATTTCTATTTGTGTATTGCCGCATTACAATCACTCTCCAGTCATTTGAATTGTTACTATTATAATGTAATTTACATTTTTTGTAACGCTACAAAGCGCCTTAATTTGGAAAAAATAAAATGAAAACAAAATGCTTGCATTCTAAATCGATATAGATTATATTAATTGACATATCAACTATTGATACATCAAATGTTTTTATTTTGATTGTGAAGGAGGGTTAATTTGACAAGTTCATGCTCAAAAGAAGCGATTATTTTATATAAATTACACTTTCTAAATAAAGAAGTAAGTTCGAAGTTTGAAGGGTGTACGGGTATGAGTCAGTCTCGATTAGAGCTTATACTTCAGTTATATGAAGTAGGTGAAATTAGTCAAAAAGCACTTCAGCAAGAAGTGAATATTGATAATGCTGCGATTACGAGGCATTTAAAGCAGCTTGAGGCAAATGAAATGATTGTAAGACGTAAAAATCCAGATGATAACAGAATTACGTTAGTTTCTCTTACTGAAGAGGGACGAAATAAAATTCAAGCGTTTCAAGAGGAAAAAGAACGTTTTGCAGCATCTGCATTTAAAGGATTAAGTGAGGAAGAACGCGATAATCTTTTAAATATGCTAAATCACATTCAAGAAAATATAAAAGAATTATAAAAAAGGGAGAATACAACTATGACTAACTCAGTAAAAACAAATGATTTTAACGAAATTTTAACAGGACGCCGTTCAATTCGTAAATACGATTCTTCAGTGAAAATTAGCAAAGATGAAATGACAGAAATTCTTACAGAAGCAACACTTGCACCATCTTCAGTAAACATGCAACCATGGAGATTTTTAGTAATTGAAAGTGACGAAGCAAAAGCAACACTTGCGCCACTTGCGAAATTCAATCAATCACAAGTAGAAACGTCTTCAGCAATGATCGCTTTATTTGGTGATTTAAACAACTTTGATAACGCAGAAGAAATTTACGGTACATCAGTAGAGCGTGGTTTAATGCCAGCTGAAGTAAAAGAAGATCAAATGAACAAACTTTCAGGTTACTTCTCAATGGTTACACCAGAAGTAATGAAAGATACTGTTTTAATTGACGGTGGTCTTGTAGCGATGCAATTTATGCTAGCAGCTCGTGCTCACGGCTATGACACTTGCCCAATTGGCGGATTTGAAAAAGACCAAATCGCAGAAGCATTCGGATTAGATAAAGAACGTTACGTACCAGTTATGTTAATTTCAATCGGAAAAGCTGCTGACAGTGGTTATCAATCAGTACGTCTTCCAGTTGAAAAAGTTGCTGAGTGGAAGTAATTTTAAAAGAAATAAGTGGAATATGAGAGGAGAAACACCATGATTATTATTCACGCAATATTTCAAGTAGATCCAGCAAAACAACAATCATTTTTAGAAGAAATTCAGCCACTTCTTCATGGTTCAAGAGAAGAAAGTGGAAATATCTCTTATGACTTATATAAGGACACAGAAAAAGAAAGTGTTTATACAATGGTAGAAGTATGGAAAGATGAAGCAGCAGTTGCGAGTCATAATACGAGTGAACACTTCACATCTTTCGTTAGTAAAGCACAACAATTTTTAACTGCTCCGCTTAATATAAAAGTTTATAATGGAGAGTTAGTAAAATAATAAGATAGAAAAAGATGACTTTAGCGTATGGCTGAGGTCATCTTTTTTTATATAAGTAGAATTTACTTTCGATACAGTTATGTTGAAATAGAAGACTTGCTCGTATCTTCAATGACAGTGGTGAATTGTATGCTAAATTCGAACATTCGGTTTATTGGAATATTTTCCCGTGGTATAATTTTTGTAAATAAAAGGTAGAGGGGAGTAAGTGATGGGAGAATTTCAAAGTAATTTGCATAGGGCAACGCAACTTGCAACGAAAATGAGAAATGCTTCAGATAGAATGCAAAGTGCTACTAGTCGCTCTATAAATAAGGCAACGCGTACTACACTATCTGTGAACTTCAAAGCACAAGAAGCAAATCAGCAAAATTTACACATCACGAAACAATTTTGCGCTGCTTTTCAACAGATGATTGATAATATCCATTCCGTAGCAAATGAATTTGAGAAAATGGATACCGGACTTCAAAAGACTTTTCAATAATGTAACAGCCTACGTAAAGGGGAAAAGGTAGGGAGAAAAGATGAGTCAAGAAATTGAAACGAGAATAAATCAATGTAATCAAAAATTACGAAGTATATTTGAAGAACAAAATGAAAACCGAATTGCGCTGCAAAATCAAGAACGAGCTGAGGCTAGTTTTCATGAATGGAAAAATCGAAGTAATCGTTTATTCAGCAGAATACTAGAAACTTGGCATGGTGACAAAGAAGTATTTCACCTATTTACGAATATGCGGCAAGAGATTGGACAGTATGAAAGAAAACTTACATTCGAATTAGAAAACGAAAAAGAGACGTTGCTTAAAGAAAAACGGCATCTCAGCGAGAAAGAAAACGACCTTTCCTATGAACAGCAGCAACTACAAAGGGAGGTCAATACATGAGTTTAAACATGTATTTGGGAGAAGTACAAAGTCAAACTCAAAGTATGAACGCTATATGTAACGCTACGATTCAAAGTATGGAACAAGCCATTCAATCTATTGACGCCTTTGCGATAGATACAGTATTACAAGGACAAACATACAGTAGTGCAAAAGCCTACCTTGTCCAAACATTTCGGCCATTAGCGCAAGGAATTATATGCTTATGTGAAGAATTAATTCGCCAAAACGAAGCATTCCCAAATGAGTTCCAAGCAAAAGTTGCTTCAACAGATGTGATCGAACATGAAATAAGACAACAAATACAGGAAATCAATCAATCGATTGCAAGTATAGAAGCAATAGAAGTACTTACACCGATGCCTGGAGTAGACGCAATTGTTGCGGTCTTAGTTGCGATGAGGAGAAAATTGGAAGAAAAACTAGAGCGTCTATATGAATTCAATCATTCGTCCAGCAACAATTACAGCACCGCCCTCCAATTAGCCGCTAGCATCACAGCCGGACTCGCTGAAGTGCAAAGCGGGAAAGGGTTTAGTCCTGTGAGTGGTACGTTTAGTACACAAGGTTTGAATATGGATTGGGTGAGTTCTATTCAGGGGATTATAGAAGAAACAGCCCGAAAAACCGATCAGTCAATTAAGGATATAGAAACAAACAATATAATTGAGGAGAAATCTCCGGTTAGAAATGCTTGGGACAATGCAGCAGACAGTATAGTTGGCACGTTTGAAACAGTGAAAAAGATGTGGGAAGCTGTTCAAAGAGGCTCGGGGAAAGCTATTGGAGATGAAATCGAGTCCGCAGAAGCTTTAAGTAATATGGATATAGGAACTTTTATTAATGTAACCTATGCACTTTTCCATTTAGATGAAACTGCAAAAAATATGTGGCATGCATTTTCAAATAAAATAAAACGAGATATGATAGAGGGAGATGCAGAGAGTCGTACAGAATTGACTACCTATGGATTAACACAAATAGCTACCACAATATTAGGTGATAAGGCACTAAATAAAGTAGGCCATATCGCAAAAGGAGCAAAAGCATCAAGTGGAGTAAGTACATTTGTTAATGCAGTAAAACTAGCAAAAGAATTGAAGCCTACGCTTGAAATGTTACAATCATTTAAGAGAGAGGCTTCCTATGCATTCTCTAGTGTTGGTGGAACTATTGTAACCAAAATACCTCAAGGCGAATTAATAGAAGCTTATTATAAGTTTGCGAAGTCTAAAGGTGGTGGTAATGGTAAACCTAGCAGTAGCAAAAATACAAATGTAGATAATTTTGATGCGAAAACAGCTACAAATAAGCAAAAAGGTAATTATGGTGAAATAAAATCTAGTGACAATTTATTGAATAATCAAAGTTTAAAAGATGCTGGATTTGATTTGAAACCAGTCGGCAAAAGTACACCATCAAGCATAAATGATAAAATAGTAAAAGGGATTGATGGATTATACGAAAATGCAAATCCAAATTCAAATATTAAATATGTTATTGATGAAGCAAAGTTTGGTAGTTCACAATTAGGAAAAACTAAAGATGGACGACAAATGTCAAATGATTGGTTGAACGGTTCTGAAACTGGAAAAAGTAGAATATTGAAAGCTGTTGATGGAGATGAAGTATTAGCAGAAAAGATTGCGAATGCATTGGAAGATAGTGAAGTTGAAAGAGTATTATCAAAAGTCGATAGTAGTGGAAGCGTAAAAACATATAGGTTAGATGAAGAAGGAAACAACATTGGAGAATGGCCATAATTTAGAAGCTAGGAGGAATTAAATAGAATGAGAGATCAATTGTGCATAGAAGAAAAATGTAAAAAAGGAATAGAATTCCATAAAAAGTTTATTGAAGATAATAGAGAGGAGATTAGAAGTTTAGAAGAAGATGAAAAGAATGGTATACAAAGAAAGCCTAAAGATAATATAAGTATTATAGAAGGAAGATATTTAAGGAATTTTATACATGAGATGAACGACATTAGAGCAATGTATTCTTTAGGAGAAGACATTAGCACAATGGAAGTATATTTTTATAATGCAATGGATGATTTAGAGCATACAGGGACTAGCAAAGTGGGTTATATATATATGCTTTGGATAATTTCTTTAGGAATTTTGTTAGAAACGGATAAAAAGAATATAGAAAGATTAAAAAAGATAGTTGATAAAAAAAATGTGAATGATGCAGTAATCGATTTCCTCTTATGCGCTAGTGATATCGGATACACAAAAATGACGAATGTTTATTTTAAAGAAAATCCATATGCAAAAACGAGAGAATTTATAGAACTTGCACAAACAGATAAAAAAGAAGCGTCTAAAAGATTACAAACGTATATGGAGAAAGAATGGTTTAAAGGCCATTATGATTATGAATGGAAAAATGCGCATAAAGAACCTGGATATGTAGGGTACTGGAGCTTTGAGACAGCTGCACTAGTAAAGATACTCGAACTTGATGATACAAGTTTAAAAGATAATAACCATTATCCATATGATTTGGCACATTATAAAAATGAAATGAAATTTAAGCATATAGACCTAATTGAATATCACTATGAAGATGAGACAGAAGAAATCGAGGATATAGTAGAAGGAATTGAAAATAATCCTGCATTGGAAAACATTATTCCTCCAAAATGGCATTCATTGGTCAATGAATTAATACATGATTATGAGAATATGAATGATAGTAGTTTTTATGAAAAATACAAAAAAACGATAGGAATAGGTCAAGTATGGTTTTTACCACAAGAGTATGAAGAAGAAAACGAGCAAAAAAATCTATTAGGAAGTTTAATTGTGTTTGCCCTGACGGTAAGAGATTACATATTACAATTGGACTATAAAGAAGATTTAGAGGACTACATTGATAATCTTAAAAATTTCTGGAATGTTTCAGAAACAAAGTTAGTTCAATTTATTTTAGAAAATGATCAAATTTATTATGCATGGGTACCAAAAGAAGTAAATATCCCAAATATGTATGAAGTGAAGATAGAGAGTGTCGATGTAGAGGAAGTTCTATAACAAGCAAATTAAAACATTGTGCATCATGAGTAACGCTGAAAAACTAAATTATACGTAATTTAATGAATTAAGAGATTGAAAATAGTGGTAGTTTGGAGAATCCAACTGCCACTATTTTTGTGTTTACGAATGGTTCTGTAAATTAAGTAGCTTGTTTAATGAATTCAATCATTCGTCCAGCAACAACTACAGCATCGCCCTCCAATTAGCAGCTAGCATCACAGCCGGACTCGCTGAAGTGCAAAGCGGGAAAGGATTTAGTCCTGTAAGTGGGAAGTTGCATAGTGAAAAGTTAAATATGGAATGGGCAAAGCAAATTCAAATAATTATAGGAGAGAAAATACGGAAATCTGACTATGGTATTGGAACGAGCGTAGACTTAGAGCACAATGTGTATAACGACATTGAAGGAATAAGCAGCGAAAATATATCTATCAATAATAGATTTACAAAAGAAGAGATACAAGCGACACAAAAATATCTTGAAGAGATTAAAAATGGTGCAATAAAAGGGAATATAATTAAGGATTTCCAAGTTGAAACCGATGATTATGAAATGGAGCATAACATCTTTGGCCAGCCAGTCGGTGGTAGAAGGCCAGTACTCGATCCTTTTATAATAGGTGCGGCGAAGTTCGGATTCGATTTTCTCTTTGGTGATCTTTTCACACTCTTTGACTGAGAAGCTACCTATGGTGAAAAACTCCTAGCAGTTGGGATGATGTCCCCATATGGGAAGGGTGTAAAAGTAGTTGATAAACTACATGATTTAAAAAAGGTTGGAGATGTGAAGAAAGCAACGTCTGGGAGTGCGGGGGTTACTAAGGGTACGGGTGAAACTATAAAAACAAAATTACATGAGAGTGAAAAATCTTTGGATCATGCAAACATTGGTGACTTTACTAGAAACCCTAAAACCGGAGAAACTTCAAAAATGAAGATTGGTGGGCATGGTCAAGATAATATAGATTTTCTTAAACAGAACGGTATCGAATACAATATTGAAAAAAGTTATCCTAATGGGGTAAGGGTAGGAAATGTACCTGGTCATAAATCTCCGGGGAAAAGAATGGGAAATGGTCAAGCATGGTTTCCTGAAAATTGGTCTAAGGAAGATATAAGGGAAGCTGGAGAATATGTGACAAATAATATGCCTGAATACAAGGATATTGCGGATGGTGTAACGATATTTGGCGATTATAATGGTGTTAGGATAGGGATAATCAAAACTAATGGAGAGATAGGAACTGTTTTTCCAGATAATATGTTACAACCATAATTATTACAGGGAGGTTTTAATTAATGTTTGAGGAAAAAGTAAGGATTGTCTTAGGGTCGCGAGCATTACTTGATGATAATGATCCAAGAATTGAGCAGAAATGGGAAGAACTTATAGCCTTACTGAGTGAAAGCGAAAACTTAACTTTGAATTTTTTACAAATATGTACAAAAAATGAGCTCTTATTATTAAGTGAGGTTTTCGAAGAAGTTGCTTATAATTTGCAAAGTAAAAAATATATTGAAATACTATACTCGTTAGATCAAAGATATCCAGACCTAAATTTAAAAAAACATATACAAATTGCTGAGAGCTATATGGACTAAAATTAGGTGATTAATATCATTGAATTCCACAACTCATAAGAAAAACAGTGTAGGAGATAAGAAAGTGTACACAGTTGAATTAATCATAAAAAGCGGATTTGACTTTAGTTGTACTACATTGTTTATTGGTGGATAGTATAAATTAATTTCCTTTTAGCCAATAAAATAGAAAGGTGAGATTATTATGAATGTTTTAGAAGGATTTTTGCAGGCAGAAATTAATACACAGGAATGATATGAAGATATAAGGTCTTTTATAACTTCATATCATATCAGATATGGTGAATTTGAAGGAAATGAATATATAATAAAAAAATGGATTAAACCAATTTTATTTTATTTATGGAATATATAGATGCGGGTGGTGAAAGAGAAATATACGGAGCGGTATCAGTTTATAGAAACAATTTAATCAAAGAGATTAATGACTGTGCTCAGGTTAAAGGAATACAAGTAATTGATGTAAATTAGTAGTTACTAAGAAATGGTCACAGTTCGAAAACGTAGTCTCATTGAAAAGAGTAACAATTTTACTCAAGCTGATGAAAAATTGGCTGAGCAATTGAATAATTCTCCTGAATTAGCACGTAAGTTTGGGATGGAATCTGGTGAAGTCAATGCAGGAGCGTTTATGCCAAACGGATTTGCTAGTAAACAATAAAGGAGATAGATAATGAAAATAGATGATGCAGTTTTTGGTGAACTTGAGTTTAATAATTATGATTGGATTGGCTATAAAAACATTGAGTTTTTTGGGAACGAAGTTAAGGTGGCGTTAATAGTTAGGGGAGAAGATGATGGTCAGTTTGAGGAAGAACAATATATGGCATATAATTTTTTAATAGAAAGATGGCAACAATTACAACAAAGTATTTTGGAGCCTATATTAGATTATTATAAACAAAAAAGATATGAACTTGGTTACGATGTTGAATCTAACGAAAATTATCCTTTAATAGAAACAGTTACTCAAATCCTCGAAAAAATAACATTATCTGGAATTTTCGTTCCGGATAATGACCTTATCGACTTTCTTGATATCGGACTTACGTTTGACTGTACATGGGATATGGAAAATGGATTAGGCCTTTGTCTTGTGAAAGGTGAAGTAACTGAGGTAGGTTATCAGGACGTTGTACTTTAAAATTTGAAGCCTATTTTTATAGAGACAATAAAATTGTTTTTTTAGTCATTCGGAATATATGGGCTGATTGAATTAAGGTGTAGTTGAAGTGTACAAAAATAGAAAAGGTCATTTTGAAGTACGCACTCCATGATGGTTGTACCATCATAGAGTACTACGTGCAATAATAGAATAGAAAAAGAAGTACGAGCTTAGAAGAGGTGACATTTTACATGTCAGTGAATATAAACGCATGAAATGGGCATGAAACGAATGAACTCGTACAAACTCGTAAGTTTTAACGTGTTACTTGTCATGATATATGAAACTTAAAATACTTGATTGTCTACTTTAGGCAACAAGTATCTTTTAATAAATCGACATGCTATAAATTTGTAAAAAGTATTCTTTATGAATGAAGGTTAATACGAATTTTTAGTATTATATTATTGAAATTATATTAGAAAAAAGCACATGATGTCTCGATGGAATCCGTGGTTACGAACCTGCAACTGATGAGGCTACTTTACTTATGGGGATTAATGACAAAAAAATAGAGAAAATATTTTCTTAATTTATGAGCCTTAAGGTAATGACCTTAAGGATTTTTTATTTCTCTCGAATAAATATTTTATTTATTCGAAATCTATAGACATGTTATTGTATTTGTATAAAATGGAAAATTAAAAATGAATGCTTTACTGTACTGCAAGATAAGGAAGCAAGCGTTGCTAAGGATATTAAGATACAATATTTATAGGAGGATAAAATGAATAGTAATTATGAATTTATTGAAGATAAAGAGAAAAACGATGAATTGATGTCAATATATTTTAACTTTATAAACGGTAAGTACTTGGAAAGAGCTTTGAGTTTTTTTATAAAAAAGGAGGGGTTTGGACAAGAAATAGTATTCGTTCATTTTCAGTCTGATTTAGATGAATTTGATATGTCACAGCTACCTACACCTTTAGATGATAAACATGTGTTAGTTGAATTAGATTCTCCAGCTGTTGAGTCTGAACAACAAGTGTATTTGGACTTTGAAACTTTTTGTAATTATTTGGAAGAACATGTGAAAAAGGAAGTGGAAAAAAATCCAGAAAGAAATGGATTAATAGACTTATTAGTGCAGGTTAAGCGCAGCTTAAATTTGTAATAGCTTATAGCTATTTTGCTAAATTCTGAGGGCAGAAAAGAACTTTTTCAAGAATATGTTTTCATTAGTATTGTAGTATATTTTAATAAGGCAAATTGTCTGGTATTGAATTAGTAAAGAGGAAGTTATAGATGAAGAAGAGTCAACAAAAGAGACCTCATATTTGATGTCTCTTTTGTTGAGTGTATTGAAAAAATCCCCAATTAAACATTAGCATGAGATAACAACTATAAGGATACGGATAAAACACTACCTAAAAAGAAATCAATACCCGACTTTGTGAAAAAGCAATGGGAAGCAGGGAATAGATTTAATAAGGAAAAGCGCTCTCGATATCTTTATAATGAAGTAGAGTTAGAGGGAAAGGAAATCAATGGGAAGAAATATGTTGTGGATTCTTATATTCCGAGTGGAAAAATTGTCTCGAGGAAATTTCCCCAATTGGCTGAAGTAAAAGAAAAGACGGCATTAAGTTATTTAAGTGAGTTTACTAAAAAGTATTCTTCCGGTTCAGAAATTTCTTCAGGTGAATTTAATCCTAATGCTTTAAAAGGTGGTCGACTAGAAGGAATATCTATATAAAAGAAGGACTTCTGATTGATAGATTTACAACTAAAAAGGGAGTACATAAAACTTGGGGGAATCTCTAGACTTAAGAATTCTAAAGCAAAAGACTAGTTTTAGAAAAAATAATCCAATGGGTTCATTTGAGTTAGAAAAAATGAAATAGAAAGAAGTGCTATAGCTATGGAAAAGTTTTACGTTGATAAAGATATATATGTATATCCTGAATCTTACCAAAAATTAGTGGGATTGAATTTAGTTGATTTTGATGTATGGTATTTAATTGAATCTGGGCAAGCTACTAGAAGGTATCATGAGTTAAAGGAAAGGTATCCAAAAAGAAATTTAATTCCTTTTGCTAGAAGAGATGACAACGATGATATTGCGTGTTTTGAAATTGGCAAAGGAAGTAAAGTGCAACTTATTCATGATTTTGCTTCTGAAGGTTTTGAACAAAGAAAAGAATTTGATGACTTTTGGGATTGGGTTGAATGTGCTATGAAAGAAATGATTGATTACAATCGGAGTGAAGAAATTGAATAAACAAAAATTCTATTCAAATTTAAGTAAAGAAGTATCTTATGCTTTACGTCATGCTCCGTGGGAATACGAATTGGAGTTAGATGAGAATGGCTGAATGTCTGTTGAGCAACTTTTACACGCACTTCATCAATCCATTGAATGGAGAGATGTGAAGATAGAGTATATACTAATCATATTTTAGAAAGGCATGGAAGTAATACCAATAATTCAGCTTTTGCAAACAAATCAAAATTCAATTCTGACTTTGATATTAGGGCCGGAATAGATAGTACATTAAAAGGAAATGGTGTGTTAGTTAAGCCAAATACTTCTGGGAGAGAAGGATATATATTCGAACAAACATTTTATTAGAAGATGTACCTGGTACGGGAAAAACAACATTAGCAAAAAGTTTAGCAAAAAGCGTGGATGCTAAGTTCCAAAGAATTCAATTCACAGCTGATACTTTGCCTGGAGATGTTATTGGTCTCGAATATTTTGATGTGAAGGAATCGGATTTTAAAACGAGGTTAGGGCCTATTTTTGCAAATATAGTACTAGTGGATGAAATTAATCGAGCCGTACCGAGAACACAGTCTTCGTTATTGGAAGTTATGGAAGAACGTACTGTTACAATTGCGAAACAGACACATTTATTACCAGAACCTTTTTTAGTTATTGCAACGCAAAATCCACTTGAGTCAGCGGGCACATTTCCGTTACCAGATGCTCAGTTAGACCGTTTTTTACTTACTATACGTCAAGGATATCCTACGAGGGAAGCAGAAAAGGAAATGATGAATCGGTTTCAAATGAATGATCCGTTAGAAACGTTACATTCTATTATTTCAAGTGAAGAAATTATTATGATGCAAAAGCGTGCAAGAGAAGTATTAGTAGGGAACGATGTACAAGATTATCTTCTTGAAATGATTGAAGCAACCCGTAAGCATGAGTTAATTGAAATCGGTGTAAGCCCGCGAGGTACGTTGGCATTTATGAGAGCGATTCAAGCACGGGCGATATTAAATGAAAGAGATTATTGTACGCCAGATGATATAAAGACACTTGCCGCATCAGTTTGTGCTCATCGGTTAACGTTAACAATTGAAGGGGAGATGAAAACGACGAAAGAACAAATTATTAAAGAAATTCTTCATACGATTCATGTGCCAGTGGAGAATGTATGATGAAGCAAAAACTTGTGTATACACCTTTAGCTGAGCCTTTCATAATAGGAGTTATGTCAGTTGTAGCTGTTATTTTATGTATATTTTCAAGTAATCTACTCATTTTATCTCTCGTATTTTTATATTTAATGTTAATAGGGACCACGCATGGATACATACGTAGAGTGTCTCGTGTTGAATGGGAATTCAATCAAGGGAATTCGAATGTTTTTATAGGTGAAACAAATATGTGCAAAATAAAAATTTCAAACAACTCGATATTTCCTATTTTCAATATCGTATTTCGATTTAAATGTGAAAATAAGTTAGCTTGGGAGCATGATGAACTAAATAAAAATCATAGTACAGGTTCAAATGATTATTTGAATTTCAATATAAAAGGAGGAGAGACGGTTTCATTTGATTTGCAAGCTGTAGCTTTAAAAAGAGGCATTGCGAAATGGGAAGAGATTGAAATTGTTATTACGGATCCTTTTGGATTTATAACGAACCATATAACATATAGTCAAGTTGATACACCGTCCTATTTAGTTTTACCTGCTGTTCCGAAAATACTAGTACCTGAATTACAAGAATGGTCACGTGGATTTCGAAAAGCAATGTCGTCTCCGCTGTATGATGAAACGAAAGTAATGGGAGTGAAATCTTATGAAAATGAAGATTTTCGTTCCATCCATTGGAGTGCAACAGCAAAAACAGGAACGATAACGGCGAAAAAATATGAACGAAAACAGTCAGATAAATACGCGGTTTATCTCAACTTACAAAATAAAAGTGGCGTTTCTTTACGAAATGATATTGAAGAACTAATTGAATTAACAGCAGGCATATGCAAACAACTACTTATGCAAGATTGCTCATTTGAATTATGGATTAATAGCGTGAAAGATAACGGTTTGTTACATATAAAGAACGGCGATAATCGGAAACATTTGCAAAATGTATTAAAGGTACTTGCCTCGATATCAGACCAAGATACTCCTGTTTCTTCTTCTTATTTTTACACAGCAGGCTTTCGCCTTAAGGAACTGGATGCGGTTCCTTTAATTCTTGGTACTTCACCAAAGAAATATAGTAGAACGAATAAATGGATTGTAATTAAAGAATAAGAAAGGGCTTATGTCATGTTGAATAAAAAGCGGCACATGAAAGTGAAGTTTTGGAGTGTAAGAGCTTTAATCATACTTTTCTTTGCGATTAGTGCAATATCGTTATCACAAGGTGTTGTGCATGTACAAGGCATAGTAAAGGAGCGTTTTTTTAGTGAAAAGAAATCTGAAAAAATTTATAAAGAAACAATAAACTACGAAAATATTGAAGAGTATGGGACACCTATTGAAGATAAAAAAGTAGAAGATAAAGGGATAAGAACAACAACGGGTAAAAAAATGAAAGAGTTCGAAAGGGGAAGTTCATGGGGAGCCATATTTTCTGTACTTTCAAATTCATGGATTACTATAGCGTTTTATGTGCTTATCGCAGTCACAATTATATATTTTCTCTACAAATCTATTAGGAAAAAGTTGATGGAAATAGAAATAGAGCAGGAGAAACAATCGGTAACAAAAGAAAATTCGGTAAGAGCCGTAAAAAATGAAAAAGTCATTCATCAGTCAGAGCAGCCGCTACCTACAGATACGATAAGGAAAACGTTAGTTGAATGGGAAAGAACTTTACCATTTCACGAGCAGCGAAGGTCTTATGAAACGATGCAACAGTGGTTGAAAAGAATTTGTAGAACGAGAGACATTATTCCGATATATGAGTCTGTTCGATATGGTGAAAAGACTTATACGGAATTAGATGTGGAAAAAACAATGAAGTGGATAGAGGGGGATGGGAAATTGGATTAAGTTAAAATAATTGAAAGAAAGAGATTTAGGAATTACAAGGTGTAATGTTTCATGTATTATCCACCTTAATTCAATATTCATAGTATGAAAGGTGGAAGACAAAAATATCTGCAGGGGTGAGGTGAATAAAGAATGTTTCGCAATTGTTTTTACAATGAAACGAAAATGCGTCCTTTAGGGGGGCAGGGGCCTGCACAAAGTACTATTCAAGCTGTTCATCATGCTATACAAGCGCAGCAACAAGCATTTCAAACACAGCAAATGCAGGAAATCCATAATCCATCACAATCATGTTATTCATTACAGCCTTATTACCCATCACAATCGTGTTATTCATTACAACCTTATTATTCATTACAGTCTTATTATCCAATGTAGGTTAAAAAGGATGGTACGACTTTTTAATCGATTTCGTATGAAACTGTATATGCTTGATAGCGAATGAAAGTAAAACGGAAATATCCTTTTTGTTGGAATTCATTCAAAAATAATTTGAAGAAAGCATTTTTTATTAAGTTTCAGGTTAACAAAAGAGGATTTGCTACGAATAGCAGGTCCTCTTTTTTAATGACAAAGAGTAACTGTGAATTCTTGGAGAAAGGGAGATGAAATTTTGGACGGACTTCAAAATCTTAATTTTATGGGCATAGGGTACCGCCTTATAGCCATCAAATTAATCCCACTACAACAAAAATGCTATTCTTTTTCATTGCGGATATTGTATTTCTTTAACCGACGGATCAGTGAAGTTTGGGTAATGCCAAGAACTTTTGCAGTTTTACGTGTAGTCTTATTTTTCTTAATTGCCTGTTCAATAATTGTTTTTTCCATACTTTCGATAATCTCGCTTAAGTTGTTGCCTTTTTTCAGAGATCCTAAAGCTTTTTCTTCCATACTTACTGAGTGAAAGCGATCTGGTAAATCATGAATCGAGATCTCTTCTTTTTTTGCCATAATAACGAGCTGCTCAACAGTGTTTTCCAACTCGCGTATATTTCCCGGCCACTGGTAACGTTGAAAAACATCTATCGTTTGCTTCGAGAAGGTACGTGTCTGGTTAAATATCTGATTATATTTTTGTAAATAGAAATGGATTAGCGGAAAAATATCTTCACGTCGCTCGCGTAACGGCGGAATGTTTACTGGTAAAACATGAAGGCGATAATATAGGTCGGCCCGGAATTTTCCCTCTTTTACCATTTCCTCGATTTTGCGGTTTGTTGCTGCAATCATGCGAATATCGGCCTTGACTAAATGTGAACCGCCAATAGGCATATAAGTTTTGTCTTGCAATTATTGAAGGAGTTTGGGCTGTAGATGTAGCGGAAGTGGTTGGGCTTATTCCAAAGGTGCGGCTGCATATTATGTGCCCGCGTATATATTTCTAGCATATATAATATCTTATTGGATTGCACCTGAAATTTGGAGATACGGTAAGGAACATGGTATTATTTCACAACCTGACTATTTTGCATCTAAATACGATAGTCGTGCAATGGGGGTTATAGTAGCTATTGTAGGAAGTTTAGCACTTATACCATATATTTGTATACAAATGAAAGGATTAGGAATCATTGTTTCAGAGGCTTCTTTTGGAGCAAAGAGGTACGATTTAAATTCCGAAAATTGTTATTTTTAAAACTATTACATATAATAAAGGTTATAGGGTTTTATACAGGGGAGTTATGAATAGGGAATACTTTAGTTGATTAACTATTTCTCGTTTCAACCAATATAACAGTTAATAGATTTGGAGTTGAGTACATTGGGACAAAATCATTTTAAGTGGAGTAATAAACAATTACGAGAGCATGTTGAAGTAGTAGATGGCAAGAGAAGTCCGCACATTTTATTAAAGAATGCAACGTATTTAAATTCTTACTTACGTAATTGGACAGTAGCAAATATTTGGATTTATGATGACCGAATTGTATATGTAGGGGAGAAGTTACCAGAGCAATTAACAGATTGTGAAGTGATTGATTGCGAAGGAAAGTATGTGGTACCTGGCTACATAGAACCGCATGCACATCCATATCAATTATATAACCCAGAGACGTTAGCGAATCATGCGATACAATTTGGGACAACAACTTTTATTAATGATAATTTAACTCTATTTTTCACATTAAAGCGAGAAGAAGCATTTCGTTTATTAGATGAATTTAAAAAAATTCCAGCAAGTATGTATTGGTGGTGTCGCTTTGATGGACAGACTGAATTGCAAAACGGAGAATCTTTGTTTAATAGTGAAGAAATAATAGAGTGGCTGCAGCATGAAGATGTTCTTCAAGGCGGGGAGTTAACAGCATGGCCAAAACTATTACATGGCGATGATGAAATGTTAAATTGGGTTCAGGAAACGAAGCGATTACAGAAAAAAGTAGAAGGACATTTCCCAGGTGCATCTGAAACAACGTTAGCAAAGTTAAAGTTGTTAGGTACAGATTGCGATCATGAAGCGATGACAGGGCAGGAAGCGTTAACTCGCCTAATGCAAGGTTACACTGTATCTCTTAGAAATTCTTCGATTAGACCGGATTTGGAGGTTTTATTAAAAGAATTACTGGAACTAGGAGTTAAGCAGTTCGATAGATTCATTTTCACAACAGACGGTTCACATCCATCATTTTATGAAAACGGAATGACGAATAGGCTGATAGAAATAGCGATCAAGCAAGGGGTACCAGTAATAGATGCTTATCATATGGCAAGCTATAATATTGCTCGCTATTATAATATGGAGCATTTACATGGTTCAATTGCGACAGGTAGAATTGCCAATATTAATATTTTAGAAAGTAAAGAAAACCCGGTGCCAATTAGTGTCATTGCAAAGGGACAATGGGTGAAGCGTGACGGAGTAAACAAAAATGAATCATTACTTATAGAGTGGAGTAACTTCAAAGTAACTCCATTATCATTAGACTGGACCATAGAAAAAGAGGATATGATTTTTTCTAACAAAACAGGTATACACTTATTGAATAACGTTATAACAAAACCATATGTAAGTGAAATTGACTTAAATAGTGATGAACTTTCTATTGATCATGATGAAAGTTTCCTTATGATGATTGCACGTGATGGTACTTGGCTAGTGAATACAGTTGTGAAAGGTTTTGCGAAAGAATTAGGTGGTCTTGCTAGCTCTTATTCCGGCACAGGTGATATGATTCTGATTGGAAAAAGTAAAATTGATATGCTTACAGCTTTTCATAGAGTAAAAGAGCTCGGCGGCGGAATGGTAATAGTTGAAAAGAATGAAGTGTTACATGAAATTGCATTACCGTTGCTCGGGATTATGTCGGATGTAAATATGAGTGATTTAATACAGGAAGAGAAAAAGATGGTGAACTTACTGCAAGAGCGAGGATATACTTATAACGATCCAGCATTTACGATTTTATTCTTTTCTGCAACGCACTTACCATTTATACGAGTAACACCTATAGGGTTATATGATGTGAAAAGTAGTAAGGTAGTTGCTGCGCCGGTGAATTTGATAAAGCAATATTAAGTTGATGATACGTATTATAATTCGTTAACTAAAGCTTTTGAAAGTGGTGGATATAGAGGAGAGCCTAGGTTGTTTGTAAAGCCGCTTGAAGCATTTTTACTTTATAAAGAAATAGATGATACAAATGTGATAAAATATCTTGAACTTGAAAAAGGGGAATGGATCGTTACCGAAACGAAAAAGAAGCAAGGAAAAATAGTGGAATACAAACCGTTACAATGTGAAAAAGAGAAATGAACATAATATGAACTGATGTAACAAAATGCTAATTAATGTTGTTTTTATCAACGATAGCTTGTTATCTATATAAAATAGGAAAAGGTAAGTAAACATATTATCCTTTTGTAATATGTTTACTTACCTTTTTGAATGGATTTAAAATTCGGAATGGTGTTAGTTGAAAATTATTTGCTGGCTAATGCAAAAATAATTTTCAACGAATCCTTTCGTCGTAAAAAGAGGAATTTGTGTCGAAAGATTTATACATTGCAGAACCAACTATGTATATTTTATTCTACAGTATTAATAAAAGAATGCTAGCTATGCATAAGAAAAATAATTGGCACAGTTTTTGCTTGTATTAAATTTAAGGAAGGGGAATTGTATGTAAGGAATCTGTATTCGTAATAGTATAAAACAAGCTACTATTGCATCATTGATCATACTTGTATTTATAGCGGAACTGTAAATACATACAAATAAGTATGTTCTAATATTAAAATTCAGAATTTTCTTTAAATTATTAGGAGGCAATGTTATGGTTAAATATTCGAAAATCTCTAAGTTGATTCTTGGTGTTGGACTAGTGACAATATCATGTAATGGATTGCAAATTCAAGCAGAGACAAAAGAGAAAAATGTGAAGAACGTGAAGAGCGTATTACAAATGGAGCCGGTAGGAATACAGAAATCCGTTGATGAGTTGGCGCACTCTTCAGCAGTACAAGAAAATGCATCTTTTACAAAACGGTTAAAGTTAGCGGATTTATCGCAGCGTCCGCTAGCACCAACCGATAATGTTAAAACGTTGGCTGAAGAAAAAAAGTATTCGATGGCCGAACTAAATCAATTAAGTAACAAACAATTAACTGATCTTTTAGTGACGATTAAATGGTATCAAATCCCGGATTTATTTCAGTTTAATAGTGATAGTCTCAAGTTCTATCAAGATGATAGTCGAATGCAAGCGATCATTGATAAACTAGCAGAACAAGGTCAAACTTATACGAAAGATGATTCAAAAGGGATTGAAACATTAGTAGAAGCTCTACGTGCAGCATTTTATTTAGGTTTTTACCATGATGAATTAAGCAAACTAAATGAGCGTAGCTACCATGATAAATGTTTACCGGCTTTAAAAACAATTGCAAAAAATCCGAATTTCAAACTTGGTACATCAGAACAAAATAAAGTTATTTCATCATATGGAAAATTAATTGGAAATGCATCGGCTGATGTTGAAACGGTTTTATATGCAGGTGAAATTTTCAAACAATATAACGATAATCTTGCAACTTTCATTGAAGACTCGACGAAAGGAGACGCTATTTATGAGTTGATGAAGGGAATTGACTTTGATATTCAGACGGATATGTACACGACTGGAAAAGAGCCAAAAGATACGATGTGGTATCGAAATATTGATAACTTTATAAATGAAGTAAATCGTTTTGCACTAATTGGTACAGTAACAAATAAAAACGGCTGGTTAATTAATAATGGAATTTATTATGCTGGTCGATTAGGCAAGCTTTATAGTACACCAACAAAAGGCCAGCAAGTTGTTACAGATGCAATGCGAATTTATCCATATTTAGGGGAGCAATATTTTGTTGCGGCAGAACAAATTACTACAAATTATGGTGGAGTAGATGCGAACGGAAAAACAATAAGTTTAGATCAAATTCGAGAAGATGGTAAAAAGAAATATTTACCGAAAACGTATACGTTTGATGATGGAGCAATTGTCTTTAAAGCTGGGGATAAAGTTAGTGAAGAGAAAATTAAGCGTCTATACTGGGCGGCAAAAGAAGTACGTTCTCAATATTATCGTACAGTTGGTAGCGATAAACCACTTGAAAGTGGACATGCTGATGATGTACTAACGATGGTTATTTATAATAGTCCAGATGAGTATCAATTTAATCGCCAACTGTACGGATATGAAACGAATAATGGTGGAATTTATATTGAAGGGACAGGAACGTTCTTTACATATGAACGTACACCAGAGCAAAGTATTTATAGTTTGGAAGAATTGTTCCGCCATGAATTTACACACTATTTACAGGGAAGATACGAGGTTCAGGGATTATGGGGCCAAGGGGAAATGTATCAAGATGAACGTTTAACATGGTTTGAAGAAGGGAATGCAGAGTTCTTTGCAGGTTCAACGCGATTAGATAGTGTAGTACCGCGAAAAAGTATAATTGGTGGATTATCTTATGATCCTGCAAAACGTTATACAGCATCACAAACATTAAATGCGAGATATGGAACGTGGGATTTTTATAACTATTCGTTTGCATTGCAATCATATATGTATAATAACCGTCCTGAAATGTTCGATAAAGTGCATGATTTAATTCGTGCAAATGATGTTTCAAGTTACGATGCATACCGTTCTACATTAAGCAAAGATAATAAATTAAATGAAGAATATCAATCTTATATGCAAATGCTTATTGATAATCGTGATAAGTATACAATTCCACAAGTATCAGATGATTACTTAGCGCAGCATGATCCAAAATCGCTTTCGGACGTTACTTCGGATATCACTAATGAAGCAAAGTTAAAAGATGTGAAAGTAACAAAAAATAAATCACAATTCTTTAATACATTTACACTACAGGGGACATATACAGGAAGTGCGGCAAAAGGAGAAATTGAGGACTGGAAAGTGATGAATCAAGCAACGAATGATATGTTGAAACGTCTTTCAGGAAAAGAGTGGACGGGGTATAAAACATTGACTGCTTATTTTGTAAATTACCGTGTAAATAATGCTGGACAATTTGAATATGATGTTGTATTTAGCGGACTGAATACGGAAGAAGGTACGGCTGTAGAAAAAGAACCGAATAATTCATTTGAAACAGCGAATCCACTATCTTTAAATATGTTACTAAGAGGAAACATAAGCGATCAAGATCAGGTTGACCGATTTGTTATTGATGTAAAAGACCCAAAAGATTTACAAATTACTATTACGAACGAACAAAATATTGGATTGAACTGGGTACTATATTCTGAATCAGACTTAAATAATTATGTAACTTATGCAACAAAACGTGATGGAAACAAATTGCTTGGCAATTATAATGCGAAGCCAGGAAAATATTACTTAAGTGTATATAAATATGGTGGTGGAACAGGGAATTATACAGTGCAAGTAAAATAATTTACTATAGTTTGTTTTGAAAGGCTACTCATTGCATTTTTTAGCTAAGTAAAGTATTTAATGTTAAACATTAAACTACTTCAATATACCCCTGTTCTAATTATAGAACAGGGGTATATTGGCTTTATATTTTTAAATTAAATAAACTCATTGGATTTTGACAAGAAAATAATTAATATAGATTTGAATTCTCATTCGTAAAGCATGTTTTAATCTTCTTAATGCTCTTTCATTTTTGTCTCAATGCTTGTTTTCAAATCAGCTGACACTTGATCGAAATACCCCATAACTACCTTTCTAATATCATCGGATATAACTTTCAAATCACTAGCTAAGTTTTCAGCAAGATGTTCTTTTTCTATCGGTTTTAACTTCGCATAAAATTCACCAGCCTGCTTAAAGTCATCCTGTTTAGTTATAGAAGACCTTTCAAGTTTGCCTTCAACGTACCTTCCGTCACCGCTAGTTATTTGATTAGCAGGTGTCCAATCTTGCTGTTGGTTAATCGTTAATTTACGAAATTCAGGACCAATTCTTCTTCTTTGTGAATCACTATAAATGTTAGCACGTCCTTGTAGCATTTTATCATCTGATAGTTCTGCACCGTCTAGTAAATTAGAAGGGGAGAAGGCTACTTTTTCTACTTGCTCCATATAATTTTCAGGATTTTTATTTAATACCATTTTACCAACTGGTATTAGAGGATAAGCCTTTTCATCCCATACTTTTGTATCATCTAAAGGGTCATAAGAAAGATGTGCTTCATCTTTCGGATCCATGAGCTGAACATATAAACCATATTCCGCTGGTTTACCATTTGCAATTGCATCATATAAATCTTTCCCGCTATAATCAGGATTTTCGGCAGCTAGTTTATTTGCTTCCGCACTATTAATGTATTGTACACCTTCAAATGGATACCAATGATACTTTACGTACTTTCGATTACCTTCAGCATTTCTCCAAACGTACGTATTTACACTATGCCCTGGGATGTGGCGAAAGCTTTTTGCCGTACCAGCATCAGAGTATAAATGGACAACAAAATGAATGGATTCGGGTGCTCTAGCGACAAAACTCCAAAATCTATCAGGGTCTATTAAATTATTTTTAGGTGAAGGTAAGAGTGCTTTAATAGTTTCAGGGAAACGCATCGGATCACGAACAGAAAAGACAGGAATGTGATTACATAAAAGATCAAAAACGCCATCATTTGTATAAAATTTTGTAGCAAAACCGCGAACATTTCTAGAAGTATCAGGAGTTCCTTTCGTACTAACAGCGAATGAGAACCGTACCATAACAGGAACTTTCTCATTAGAATTTTGTAAAAAGTGCAACTTTGTATGTTCAGACATCGGATAAATCGTTTGAAAATAACCGAATGCACCATATCCCTTTACATGAACAGGTCTTTCTAAAATTTTTTCATGAATAAATTCTTGTAACGCCTCGTGCAGTACACTATCTTGCTTTAGAACAGGTCCACGTGAACCAACTGTTTGAGAGTGAAGTTTAGCTGGCTCATTAAGTTCTCGATTTTTATTAAAGTCTTCTTCTAATAAAGATTGCCTCTGTTTATCATGTTTTTCATTCATTAATATAGCCTCCAAATTTTTTTCGTCGATTGTTACTAAATATGATTTTTTAGCCATGATTATGTATTACATACAAAGTTCAAATTAGTAACATACCGCTAGATGAAAAAAACACACATGCAGTGGACCTGTTGAAATAGAAGAAATTATGAAAAAATGAATATCGGGAAGAGAAATGACACGTTTTATTAATGAGGGGGGAAACAAAGTACTATTAAACTTTCAATCTTAAAAATTAATTTGTAAATGATTATATAGATAATGAACATTAGAAAAGGGAAAAAAACTAGGAGGAATTTATCATGTCGGATTGGTTTCAATTAGATAAAGAGTATATGATGCCTACGTATTGTCGTACGAAGGTTGCGATAGAAAGAGGAGAAGGTTGTAAATTGTATGATGTGGAGGGTAAAGAGTATTTAGATTTATTTTCTGGAGTGGGAGTAAATGTATTAGGATACAATCACCCTAAAATCGTGCAAACGACAATGGAGCAAGTTACGAAATCATTGCATCTACCGTTTCATTTTTCAAACCCAGTTGCGATTGAGTATGCAAAGAAATTAGTTGATAATACTTTAGGAAATGGTAAGGTCTTCTACACAAACTCAGGTACGGAAGCGACAGAAACGACTTTAAAATTAATTGATAAGTATAGATCTATTACGAATGAAGAACGTGATGGAGTTGTTGTGCTGAAAGATAGTTTCCACGGACGAACATTAGGTGCACTTCATTTTACGAGACAAGAAAGTGTGTATCAAAATTTCCCTAAAACATCTATTCCTGTATATGAAGTAGAGCGCGAGAATATAGAGCAATTAGAAGAAACAATCATAAATGAAAAGCCTATTGCAATTATGCTTGAGCCTGTTTTAGGAAGTGGGGGGATTTATCCTTTATCAAGTGAATATTTGCATAGTGTTCAACATCTTTGTGATACATACAATGTACTTCTAATAGTCGATGAAGTACAAAGTGGTATGGGCAGAACCGGAAAACTATTTGCTTATCAAAATTTCAATATTACACCGGATATTATTCAAATTGGTAAAGGAGCAGGAGGCGGGATACCGCTTGGAGGAATCATTGTAGGTGAAAAGTTATGTGATGTATTTTCACCAGGAGATCATGGGACAACGTTTGCTCATTCATCAATGGGGACGGCTTTAGGTTTAACGGTATTAAATACATTACTCGATGATGGATTAATGCAAGAAGCTTATGAAACGTCACTATATTTAAATGACAAACTGCAAGAAATTCAGAAAGAAAACTCTTATTATATTAAGGAGGTACGCCATGCTGGTATGATGTTTGGTATTAGTGTGAACGATACGAATGAAAATGTGAAGAAATTACAGCTCGAATTAATGGAGAAAGGGATGTTAGTGGATGTTACACAAGGGAATATCGTTCGTTTACTCCCTCCGTATATAATTACAAAAGAGGAAATTGATGCATTTATTAATGAATTTATATTCGCTATTCATAGTGTGGCAGCGATAGCAAATGTTTAAAAATCTTTATGAAACTACAAATATAAAATGCACCTCATTTTTAATTCGCGCAGGAAGAAAATAGGGGTGAAAAAAATAAATTTACGTATTAAAATAAAAAGCTGAAAAAGGCACTCATACAGCGCCTTTTTCAGCTTTTTAAAATACTTAATTACTTGACAAAGGAAGCATCTCATTGGACAAATAATTAATTATGTGAAACAATAATAACAGATAAGGAGACGTTGCTTTTCCTTAAGTGCTTCGTATTGAATTTATTCTAGTAAGAGAAGGTGTGCTTAAAGAAGTTAAATTAAATAGGGAGCTGTTATACTATATGCAACAAAATAATGATTTAAATTTTGAACCTCAAGATGTTAATATTGTCAATCCTAAACAAGCCAGGAAAGCAGTGGTTGCTACCGGCATTGGGAATGCAATGGAGTGGTTTGACTTTGGATTATACGCGTATTTAGCGGTTATTTTAAGTCAAATATTCTTCTCAGGTGTGGATAATAGTGGTTTGCAACTTGTACTTACATTTGGTACATTTGCAGCGGCCTTTCTCGTTCGACCAATCGGAGGTATTTTCTTTGGTAGAATAGGAGATAAGTATGGCCGAAAAATCGTTTTAAGTACAACTATTATTTTAATGGCACTGTCTACATTATTCATCGCATTACTACCAACCTATGAACAAATTGGTGTATGGGCACCAATACTACTTTTAGTTGCTCGAATGATTCAAGGCTTCTCTACAGGCGGCGAATATTCAGGAGCAATGGTTTATATCGCAGAATCTTCTCCAGATAAAAAGCGTGGTATACTCGGTAGTGGTCTTGAAATTGGAACACTCTCAGGTTACATTGCTGCTTCGGTAATTGTTACCATTTTGACGTTATTGTTAACAGATGAGCAAATGCTCAGCTGGGGATGGCGTATTCCTTTCTTAATTGCTGCACCAATTGGTTTGGTCGGTTTATATTTACGACGTCATTTAGATGAATCTCCCATTTTTGAAGAGATGGAAAAAGCACAAGAGGAATCTGAAGACAACGAACAATTTTCATTTATGGATATATTAAAATATCACAAAAAAGACTTCTTTTTAAGCACAGTAATTGTTGCCTTCTTTAACATTACAAACTATATGATCCTTTCGTATATTCCTTCTTATCTAACACAAGTATTAAAAGTCAAAGAAACAACTGGCTTATTAATCATTTCAATTACGATGGCACTGATGATTCCACTGGCACTTTATTTCGGTAAATTAAGTGATAAAATTGGTAATAAACGCGTAGTGCAAATTGGTTTATTAGGTTTAACAGTATGTTCCATTCCAGCGTTTTTACTAATAGGTAACGGACATATTGCCGCTATATTTGCAGGTATTTTCGTATTAGGTTTCTTCCTAAGTGTGTATGAAGGAACATTACCTTCGTTATTACCATCGCTCTTTTTCACCGATGTGCGTTATCGAGCACTTTCGATCTCCTTTAATATTTCTGTATCGATATTCGGTGGAACAACGCCGCTCGTATGTTCATACTTAGTTCATGCGACTGGTAATCCGCTGGCACCGGCATTTTATTTAACAGGTGTAAGTATTATTGGATTAATTGCATTTAGTGTACTATTCGTTACAACATCAGGGCGTGCGCTAAAAGGTTCGTATCCTACAGTAGAAACGAAAAAAGAAGCACACCTAATCGCTAAAGAAGACCCTGAAGAAACACTTTGGTGGCATGAAGAATCTTTAGAAATTGAAGCAGTGAAAAATGCTTAAATTTCTAAAGTAACTTAGAAGGAAACAAAAAGACTCCTATATTTAATAGGAGTCTTTTTGTTTTGTTATTTCTTCCGCTTCTTTAAACTCTTCTGATGCGCATAAAGTTTATGAAACTCTTCCTTAAATTCATTTAGAAGTACAGTGTTTTCCTCGTTTGAATAACGTACTGTATTATACGCATCTATAATAATATGCCTCTCTATATTTACACCTTCATCATCATTAATTCTCTCTAGCCAAGCTTCAACTGTTTCTCCTCGTTCACGGTTTAAAGGAGGCGATAGCTTACTCTCCAGTTTGAAAATTTCTTTTCGAATCTCGTTATGTGGTGGTTTATTTCGCTTCATTCGTTTTTGGCTCATACCTTCTTTATCAGTAATGATTGTAGATTCGAAGACTGGTATATTTGCTAAACTTAAATGTTTTCGTTTTTTTACTATTTTCCAAACGACATAAAAAGCAATCGTTGTACAGACTATTATTGTAATGCTATTTATGAGAGTTGGGTCGAAAGAAGGCTGCCCGATTTCCTCTTCAATTCGAGTTTGGTTTAAATTCCCTTTATTTGACCAAAAGTCGTCTGTATCTTTTAAAGTAGCTGCCGAGAACAATGGGTTGATAGCGTATCCGAATCCTAAAGCAACTACTTGAACGATATAAGAAAAAATAAGCCGAATATAAGGAAACACCGGAATAAGTAAAGCACTAATTGTTCCAATAGCAATAATAGAAGTGAAACGTAATAGCTGTTGATTACGATTTGAACCTGTTAGCCAAAATGTAATCATAATGTGTAAAACTAGTAATAACAATTTCCATACTGGTGGAAACGGTGCATGAAATATAGCTGAAATGACAAACCAAACAATACCACCTAGAGATTTTTGAACTGGATGTCCAGGTCCGACCGCGTGTACGATAAAGAAAAATAGTGGTAATATGATTGTGCCAAAAACAGAAAAAGGTAAAAATATTGAGAAAGCAACTATTTGAAGAACTAATAGTATTATAAATCCTGTCATTTTTTTCTTCATAAATTTATGAATAAGAAATACTCCTACATAGCCTGTTGTTAAAAATATTGCAATACCAATTAGTTCATTTCTTTCTGTTAATAATGAAAGCAGGAGGAGCAGAATGAAATCATGAATGTGATATAGCCAAGTTTTCAACTGGTTCCACCATCCCTTCATCATGAATGACAAATGTCGGTTGTGTTAAAAGAGGGAGTTCCTTTTTTTGCAAACCGAGAAAGATCATAGTTGATGATCGCTCTCTTTTTTTCGTTACATAATGGAGGAATCCCTGTTTCGGAAGTAACGTACTATCATCTGAAATACGCGCTAATTCTTCTAAAGCTTTTGCGTATTGCATTTGACCTTCATTTAACGGTACATGTAATGCACCGCCTTCTGCTAATACACTAATAAATAATTCAAACGGTATTTGATGCTTCGTTGCGTATTGGCAAGTGTATGTCGCAAATGAAATAAGTTCTTCTACATTATCTCTCCAACCAAAACCGCGATCGGCAGCTAAAGAAAGACAAATCGTCCAACTATAATTTTTTACGGGCTCATATTGTTTTGCTTGTAATTCTTGCATTTTAGCAGATGCTTTCCAGTGGATAGAGCGGAAAGATTCACGTTCATATCGTTTCACACCGATAATAGATGTTTCATCATTGTAAAAAGAAAAATTCGTTCGATAGGACCCAGTTAAAAGTTGCTGAAGTTCTTGCAAACCGGCTATTTCTTTAGGAGAAGGGTATACAATTATTTCAGTTCGTAATTTATCAAAAACAGGTAAATGTACAGTTAACAAGTGAAAAGGGTCTTTTAATACACATTCGAACTGTTCAATTTGAAACACGCCACGTTTCGTTGCGGTTAATGTTAAATCCCATTTTTGCGCCGAATGTGCAGGTTGTGAAAATGGGAAAGAGAATAACGTTTTTGATATTTGTTCAATTCCTTGATCTTTATGTGGTACAAGGGACGGATTTAAATGAAAATAACAAACACCGTTTACGAGTGGTATATTTGCCCCATTTTTTAAATGAATAAAAAACTGTCCAGATTCATCAGGAAATAGCCGAGTTGTTTGTTTTTCATTTATTACTTGAAATTTTTTCTCTATGAAAGCGACATATTTATAAATGAAAATCGCAAGTAAATAGTAGAAGAAAAAGAGAAACATAATTATTCGTTGCGGCAGAAAAAACGTAAATAGTATAGCGCCTGGCACAGTTAATTGAATAATATGAAGTTGGAAAAATAAAGGTACAGTTACAACGCGCTGTCCATTCATGCTTGCTCAATCTCCACTGGTACGTCAACTTCTTTTAAAATCCTTTGCATGATTTCATTTTTTGTCATGCGTAGGGCACCTTCCATTGATAAGACGATACGGTGATTCCAAACAGAAGGAACTAAAAATTGTATATCTTCAGGCGTGCAGTATTCTCTGCCGCGTAAAAAGGCTAGTGCTTGGACTGCGCGCACTAAAGCTAATGTGGCACGCGGGCTTACACCATTAGCGATGTAATCATGATTTCTTGTAGCTTGCGCAAGTTTAATAATGTAGTGTTCTAGCGTTTCTGATACGAACACTTCTTTTACACGTTTCTGTGCTACTAAAATGTCTTCTAAAGAAATGACAGAAGTAACGCTTTCTAACGGTGCATTGTTACGAAAATGGCGCATCATTTTTAATTCATCTTCCGGAGCCGGATACCCAATTGAAATTGTCATTAAAAAACGGTCAAGCTGTGCATCTGGAAGAGGGAAAGTTCCTTGTGATTCAATCGGATTTTGCGTCGCAATAACAAAGAACGGTTTCGGAAGAGGAGTAGACTGCTTTTCAAGCGTTACTTGTCGTTCTTCCATCGCTTCTAACAAACTAGACTGTGTTCTAGGCATCGCGCGGTTAATTTCATCTGCAAGTAATATGTTTGTCACGACTGGTCCAAGTCTTAACTCGAATTCGCTCGTTTTCGGATTGAAATATTCAATACCTGTTACATCACTCGGAAGTACATCAGGGGTAAATTGAACGCGAGAAAAATTACCACCAATACTTTTTGAAATTGTTTTTGCAAGTAATGTTTTCCCAGTACCAGGCACGTCTTCCAGAAGTACATGTCCGTCAGCAAGTAATGAAACGAGTAATAAATCTATAACATTTTCTTTACCTACAAAAACCGATCCTATGTTTTCTTTCAATTTATTTATCATATGTATCATTCCTTTCAAAATATAAGCGGATATTTCTATATTTTAACAAATTATTCGGAAAATTTATATAATTTTTTAATTCAAAGAAATAGATATTTGATTATTAAATTATAATCTTGCATAATTTGGAATGCGAATATATAATATCGGTATATGATATATCGTGAGTCGATATATCATCAAACGATGTATCGGAGGTAGTTATAATGAATGTGAAAGCGCAAAAATATATTCCGTTAACTGAGGCGACATATTACATATTGTTGTCATTAGTGAAGCCAATGCACGGTTATGGAATTATGCAAATGGTAGAAGAGATGACAAATGGGGAAGTAAAGCTCGGTCCTGGTACTTTATACGGGAATACGACGAAGTTACTAAAAGAGAAGTTAATAATTGAAGTTGCCTCTACAGATAGAAAGAAGTGTTATGAGTTAACACCATTTGGGAGAGAAGTATTGGAATTGGAGTATGAAAGGTTACAACGATCTGTAAGGAATGGGAATAGTATATTAGGGGAGTGAATGGATGATGGAGACAAAGAAGGTATTTAAATTTTTCGCTGGATGGAGTTTAGAAAAAGAGGAAGCCTTTTTAAGAAAAATGCATCAACAAGGTTGGGCATTACAAAAATATAATACAATGTATACGTTTAAGAAAACAGAACCGAAAGATGTAATATATAAAGCGGATTTTAGATTAGATTATAAAGATTCAAAAGAAAAGCAAAAAGAATATCTTGATATATATGAATTGTGTGGGTGGAAACATGTAACGAGTTTTGCAAAATGGAATTATTTTTGTAAAGAAGTAGAAGAGGAAAATGAGTTGCCTGATATATATTCAGATAAGGAAACGAGGATACAAAAACTAAAGGAGTTATCACTATTCTTTGTTATTATGTTAGCAACTATATTACCATCAATGTATAACGTATTTTTAAGTCCGATAGAATCAAGAGTGCCTATTTGGGCGAAAGTTATGGTGGGGGTTGTTAGTTGTATGTGGATGTACCTCTTTATAAGGCTCTCTTGGAAAATTAAGAAATTAAAAAGTGAAATATTATAATAAAGAGCGTATTTTAAAAGAAGATGATTCTGGTGGGGAACTAGGGATCATCTTCTTTTATTTATTCTTACACTCATTTTGTTCACTATTTTTTACATAATAAGAACTATATATTTAAGGTGTAGAACTATGAGAGAAGTACCATTTTAATTTTAAACTGATGTTAATAACATCATGGAAGTTATTAAGGTTTTCACTTAAAGAAATTACAAGGTGAGTAGCATTTGTTGTTAAACCAATTTCCATTTTCTTGCGAATGTAAATGGAAAAAGAACCATATAAAATTATGAAGGGAGGAGGGGCAGAAAATGCAGAGAATGAACAATTATTTTCGTGCGCGTCCGAGTATGGTATACATGATGACTAATAATGAAGTAATGAATCACATTATTGCTTTCCACATGGAAACAAATGGAATGCTCACTTTTATGGGTTCTTACCGAACTTACGGAAGAGGTACTGGTATAAAGGAAGTTTCTACAGAAACGGCAAACGATGGTATAGATCCTCTAGCATCACAAGGTTCTCTGACTTTGTCTCGTGACGGTCGTTTCCTATTTGCAGTTAACGCAGGCAGTCATAGTGTTAGTAGTTTTATCATTGCAGATAACGGGGTACCGATTTTCGTGGATGTAAAGCCATCAGGAGGTGCTCAACCCAATAGCATTGGTGTGTATCGGAATCTTCTTTATGTCTCTAATGTAGGTAATGCTGCAAACAATTTTGCATCAAATATTACTGGATTTCACATAGATGATAGGGGAAACCTTACACCTATTCCAGAATCCACTCATGCTCTCAGTACCTTTAATGCTCAGCCCGCACAAGTTCTCTTCACCCCAGATGGTAGTAAAATCGTTGTCTCCGAGCTTACGTCAAACCATCTCAGTGTCTTCCATGTAAATAAAAATGGTACGGTTACAGGACCAATTGTTAATGATTCTTACGGCAAAGGCCCACTGGGTGCTTACTTTCTATCGTCCGGAATTCTCTTAGTTACAGAAGCAGTTTCAAATGCGTTGTCATCTTATTCATTGAGCAATGACGGTACTCTTCATGTAATTAGCGGCTCTGTACAAAACGGATATAAAACTGCTTGTTGGGTTATAACAACGAAGGATGAACGTTTTGCCTACACTACGAACACTTTAAGTGGCACCATATCCACCTATCAAATTGCCCCCAATGGAGTACTGTCGGTAGTAAGGCATATTACTAGTACACCGCCGGGGACAGCATCAGGTCTT
Source organism: Bacillus cereus group sp. BfR-BA-01383 (assembly GCF_022663495.1). NCBI lineage: Bacteria > Bacillati > Bacillota > Bacilli > Caryophanales > Bacillaceae > Bacillus > Bacillus cereus group sp. BfR-BA-01383. Next base: position 116,419 of record NZ_JAKUFP010000004.1, on the reverse strand, counting down.
CCGATGGATGTTGGAGTGAGTAAAGATGGACGACATTTTTACACCCTTAACGGAAATCAGGGGACAGTGTCAGCATTTAATATTCAAAGTGATGGTAGTCTAATAAGATTGCAGGTTGTTGCTTCATCCAATATGCCTTACTTTGGGTCGCAAGGCTTAGCTGTTCTTTAATTGTATTGGGTCCACTTTATTTGTGTGAAACAGAAACATATATGACGGTACATGAATAGTAAACATATATATGAAGTAGGAAGCTTTGATTAGAAAGCCATTGTTCACCTTACTTACGTAAAACGGAAATCCCCCTATAAAAAATTGATAGGGGGTAGGGAAAATGTTTAAGAGAAAGACTGATTTTGCGCAGGTTTAATAAATTGTTCTGGGTTTTCAACAAGCCCGCATACAGCACATTGGACGCGGTAAGTAGGTCCTTGATAAGCCATATGAAAAGCGTTCATCGTTTCATTCGTGTATTCTTCTTCTACTTGGCCAGTTTGTGGATTTAATTTTACTGGTTTTACTTGTTGCTCAAGAATATTAAAGCGAGTACGGTTCGTTTTACAGCTTGGACATAGCATTGGTTCCATATGTATACACCTCCATTTGTAGCATTTCTTAAGCGCTTTGATTTTATGCAAGTAAAAAAACTTTCTCAATATAAATAGGTGTTTAATGCATTTAAAATTCAGAAAAAATAAAATATAATAAATGTAAGAACTGGTTATGTCCAAACCAAATCTCCTGTTTTATGCCAATAAGCTGGGGGCCGAGAAATCGGCCTCATTTTTTTGTCCTTATGAAACAAGGTTATTTGAAACATTTGTCGAATTTTTAGGGAGGATAGATAAAGTGAAACTTTAATCAGTGGGGGGCTTCATACCCCACTGATTATTAGCCTTCACCAATCGGGTGTTTACGGGCAGCCCGACTCCCACCTAACTTCTTTGCTCCAGCTGAATTTTGAGGTGGGAGTCTTACTGCCCACAAATAGCGGGATAAAGGGGGATTTAAAATGGATTTGAAAATGAAATACATCATTTTATATGTAGAAAAGTTTGAGGAATGTTTAAAATTCTATAAAGATATTTTACAGTTACCAATAAAAGCAGAGCACGGTACATATATTGAGTTTGAGACTGGATCTACAATTTTAGCGATGAATACAAGGGATGATGTAAAGGAGTTAACCGGATTACTACTTACAGAAGGTGAATTACAGTCTTCTCATTTCGAATTAGGATTTGTTGTTGAGAATGTACAAGATACGATTGAGCAATTCAGAGAACAAGGTATTAAAATTTTAGTTGAACCAATTGTAAAGCCATGGGGACAAACCATTGCATATATTGCTGATCCAGATGGAAATTATATTGAAATTTGCAGTTCAGTAGAATAGAGGGAGAAAAAGAGATGGGGTTTCCGAAACTAGAAACAGAACGTTTACTATTAAGAGAACTTACACTATTAGATGCAGAAACGATGTTCCACTATTTCTTAAAAGAACCCGTTATTCGTTATTTCGGAATGGATTCTTTCGAAAATATTGAGCAAGCGAAAACAACGATTCAAACGTTCAAAAATCGTTATGAAGAGGGAAGTGTGTTTCGCTGGGGAATTGAGAAAAAGGGGACTCGCCAACTAATCGGAACGTGTGGATTTCATTTAATTAACAATCACCACAAAAGAGCCGAAATTGGTTATGAATTAGATGATACATATTGGGGAAAGGGATATGCATCTGAAGCACTTCAGGCCATTTTAACTTATGGGTTTGAATCGTTACAGCTCATAAGAATCGCTGCTGTCGTATATGTAGAAAATAAAGCTTCTCAAAAATTGTTATTAAAAGCAGGGTTTCAAGAAGAAGGGTTACTTCGAAAACATATGATTCAAAATGGTGTTGCCCATGATACAATTTTATACTCATTATTAAAAGAAGAATGGCAGAAGTAATGAGTACAAGTGAACTTATAAGTGTTATGAAGAAACATAAAGAAAACAGATTTATTTTAGGGATAGATGGTTTAAGTCGATCGGGAAAAACAACATTTGTAACAAATTTAAAGGAAAATATGAAACAAGAAGGCATTCCGTTTCATATTTTCCATATTGATGATCATATAGTGGAGCGAAATAAACGCTATCATACAGGATTTGAAGAATGGTATGAGTATTACCATTTACAGTGGGATATTAAATGGCTGCGGCAGAAATTCTTTCAAAAATTACAAAGTGAAACAAATCTGAAGTTACCTTTCTACCGCGATGATACCGATACTTGTGAAATGAAAAAAGTACAGATCCCTATAGTAGGTGTAATTGTAATTGAAGGAGTCTTTTTGCAGCGAAAAGAATGGAGAGATTTCTTTCACTATATGGTGTATTTAGACTGTCCAAGAGAGACAAGGTTTCTTCGCGAGAGTGAGGAAACGCAGAAGAACCTTTCAAAGTTTCAAAATAGGTATTGGAAAGCAGAGGATTATTATTTGGAAAGTGAAACACCGGAGAAGAGAGCGGACTTAGTCATAAAATGATTCGAAAATAGCAGGATTAGTTATTAAGTAGAAATATAATGGCAGATAAAGTGGTAGTGTTCACTTTATCTGTTTTTTTATATCATCCAAATTTTGGTTATCAGTACTAGAATAATCTCATAATTATATAGAAGGGGGATGATAGGATGAACACCGAAATAGTTCCCAAAAAGAAGTACAGTATAATAAGCTATATATCTTTACTCATCGGCATTTTGTGTTTTCTGTTCGTTTTTATAACACCGACAAGGATAGCGAATGCAGGTAATATAGTGGGAGATTATATAACGATTGCTCTAACAGGTGTAGGTATCATACTTTCAATAATTGCAATGACGAAAAAAGCAGAAAAGAAGGCAATTGCAATTGTCTCATTAATACTTTCCTCATCGTTCTTTATATTTTGGATTATCGCAATTATTTTAGTGTTGACTGGTCAAATTAGCTTCGCGCCGTAATGAGCAATAAAAAAAGTCCTTCATACGAGAAGGACTCTTTTATTCGGTATCTTCAGGTTTATATTCTAAAATATCCCCAGGTTGGCATTCTAATGCTTTGCAAATCGCTTCTAAAGTTGAAAAACGGATTGCTTTTGCTTTTCCATTTTTCAAGATAGAAAGGTTAGCCATTGTAATTCCAACCTTCTCAGTAAGCTCTGTTACGCTCATTTTTCTTTTCGCTAACATTACATCGATATTAATAATAATTGCCATATGATTCACCTCAGACCGTTAAATCATTTTCTGATTTTATATCTATTGCATCTTGTAAAAGTCTTTGGAGAACGGCAGCAAAGACTGCGATAACCATGGAAGCAAAAATCATAATCATGCCGATAATTATAAAACCTGGAGCGTCATCTCTCTCCGCAATGAGATAAAAGAGTGGCATGCCTAATACGTACAAGACGCTGATTGTCATAGCGCAATATTTTATATGTTTTAAAGCGCTAACAGATAATTCCGAGAAAGCATTATTTTTATCAATATAGCTTAAAAGTTTAAAAGCTTGATACAGGGCGTAGTAAAAAGGTATAGCCGTTGCATATAAGTTGATAAAGACAAAATATTTTATAAATGCAATATCGGGATACAATTCTGCTGCAAAATTCCCAATTTTAGGGACCAAAAATATACACATAGCTAGAACAGGGATTCCAATTAGAATCACAACGGTTTTTAAAAAGAGTGTGGACCCTTGTTTCATAAAAAGCACCTCATTTATTTAATATCTTTTAAATTTAACATGAATTTTATCGTTTAACAATAAATTTTTATTCACTATAACCATGTTTTTATTGTTAAATAAATTTTGGAATAAAACGAATATAATCGTTCCTTATTTCTGTAAATGATGTTATGTTAAAAGTAAAGATTAAGCCTTTTGTATATTAAGAGTTTTTAGAAAATCAATATTTTGCGTAATTTGACGAGGTGTTAATGAAATGAAATCGTACACACAATTTGAACGAAGAAAACACATACTAGATGAATTAGAAAAATATAACCGAGTGATGGTAAATGATTTAGCAAAGGTATTAAATGTTACGACAGAAACGATACGAAGAGATTTAGATATGTTGCACAAGGAAGGGCAGCTTACGAAAATACATGGTGGTGCAATTAAGAAGAAAGATCAAACACTAGAATTTCATTTTGATAAACGTCGATCTGAGAATATTGAAGAAAAACGAAAAATTGCAATGGAAGCAAGTAAAATCGTAGAAGATAATGATATTATCGCAATTGAAATTGGGACAACCACAATGCAAATTTTAGATTACATATACGATAAAAAGAATTTGACAATTTTAACAAACTCGATACCAGCTGTAAATAAAATTATTGAGCTGAAAGACCAGTATGATTCCTTTGATTGTAGGTTAATAGTCATAGGGGGAATATTGAATACGAATTCCTTAGCATTGTCTGGAGAAATGACATTAAACTATCTGGATCATTTCACTGTTAATAAATTATTTGCTTCTTGTGATGGTATTTCATTAGAAAAAGAACTGACATGTTCGTATATTGAAGATGCACAAATATTTAAGCAGCTAAAGAATAATGCAAAACAAGTTGTAATGATGGCTGATGAATCAAAGTTTAATTTGACAAAGTTTTATAAAAGCGGAAGTTTTAGTGATATAGATGCGTTATATACGAATGCGAAGCTCGATGAATCGTGGAAAAATGTGCTAACAAGTAATGGGGTTGAAGTAATAACAGTATAGAAAAGCTAAAAGAAGACTATTTCTTAGTAAGTTGAGAAATAGTCTTCTTTTATTGTTTATATGTTGTTTTATTTTGTTTATTTGTTGTTTTTACAATTAGTTAACAAATTAACAACATTGTGTTAATAATATACTCGTACAATATGAATTAGGGGGTGGCAAGAATGCAAATAAAACTATCAAAAGCTGTGTTCTTTTTAATACCAGTTGGAATACCTCTAATCTTGTTTTGGATTATTCCGAATTTCATTAGTTTAGGTATTAGTTTTACTGATTGGGATTTTATGACGAATGATTTTAACTTTGTTGGTTTAGAAAACTATTTTAATTTATTTACACAAGATTCTTTTATGCAAGCATTGCTCAATACGTTTTATTTCGGAATTGGAACAGTCATTCCAACAATTGCATTGGGCTTAGGTTTCGCATTATTCTTCCGAAAAAAATTTAAAGGTTCCGCATTGTACCAATTAATGATTTTTTCACCTTGGGTAACGCCAACAATAGCTGTATCCATTGTGTGGTCACTTTTATATGAACCTCAATTTGGAGTTATTAATAAAGTGCTAAACTTTTTCGGGATACCAGGTTTGGACTGGCTTCAAAGTAGTCAAACAGCGATGTTAGCAGTCATTATTATGACAGTTTGGAAATTAGTTGGTTGGACAATGATCTTCTATATCGGTGCATTAGAAAAAGTTCCAGATAGTTTATATGAAGCAGCTAGTATTGATGGGGCAAATTCATGGCAGAAATTCCGATACGTAACACTGCCGATGGTTTCATCAACAACTTTCTTCTTAGTTGTCGTCAATACAATTTCTTCGGTGCAGGCTTACGATCAAATAAAGATTTTAACACAAGGTGGGCCTAGTGGTTCGACGCGTACGTTACTGTATTTATTCTTCCAACAAGGGTTTGAGCAGTTTGATATGGGATCTGCAACAGCAATCGCATTTATCATACTAATCATTACAATTTTACTATCTGTTATTAACAAAATAATAGGTGATAAGTGGGTGAATTATTAAGGTGAATAATATGAAAAAAGGTCCATTAATCGTAAAGCATCTCTTTTTAGCATTATCAAGTATACTATTTGTTTTTCCGTTCATATGGATGGTACTTGGTTCGTTTAAAACATCTAGTGAAGTATTACAAGGAGGTTTTTGGCCTAAAGAATTTCACTGGGAAAATTATCGACAAGTATTAGACATACTACCATTTAACACATATTTATTTAATAGTTTTTATACATCTTTCATCATTACTATATATGTGCTTGTTTCATCTGTACTGTTTGCTTATATGTTAGCATTTTACAAGTTTAAAGGTAAAAATATTACATTTAGTGTCGTGATGGCAACCTATATGATTCCTGGAGCTGTTTCGTATGTTCCTGTATATGTAATGTTAGGGAAATTCGGGCTACTTGATTCACATTTGGGATACATGATTTCTATGGCTGTTAGCGTATTCGGTATTTTCTATTTAAAACAATCGTTCCACAAAGTTGGTTTTGAAATAGTAGAAGCAGCCAAAATTGATGGAGCAAGTGATTGGCGTATTCTTTGGAAGATTATTTTTCCAATGACACGATCATCATTTGTAACACTAGGATTGGTCACATTTATTGGTAATTATAATAATTACGTCTGGCCAGCTCTTATATTGAAAGATAATACGCAAAAGTTAATTACGAATGGGATTGCTGATTATTTCATTAATAGTTCCTTAGGGCGAGATTGGTCACACATTATGGTTGCAAGTACAATCGCAACAGTGCCGCTCTTAATCGTATTTTTGATTCTACAAAAATGGTTCTTATCTGGTGTTACTGATTCAGGAATAAAGGGGTAAGTAAATAGTAAAGGAGATTTATGGGATGAAAAAACTATTCATGCTTCTAACAGTTATAACATTGTTTGTTAGTGCACTTGCGGGTTGTTCAGGTAGAAAAGGGAGTACGGTTAAAGCGAGTAAAGAAGGGGAGAAGGTTGTTGTTCCATTCATTAATGGAGTAGGGGGCTCTCTTGCGGATCGTGTAGATAAGATTGTGGAAGAATACAATAAAAGTCAGGACAAATATGTAGTGAAAACGACAAAAGCGGGTAGCTACGATGAGTCATATCAAAAGTTACAAAGTGGATTTGCAGCGAATAACCAAGAAGCAATTGCATTACTAGGCTCTGATGTCATTCAAGAATATGCTAAAAAGCAGTTAATCGTACCTATAGATGAATATGTTAAAAATGATACTAATTTCAAAAAAGAAAATTACGGAAAAGGGTTTATGGAGCAAGCAACAATTGACGAGAAGTTGTATGGAATTCCATTCTACGGTACAACGCAAATTCTTTATTACAATAAAAAAGCATTAGCGGAGAATGGCTTTACAAAAGATGATTTAAAGACGTGGGAAGGTGTAGAAAAGGTAGCAAAAACAGTCGCAAAACGTGGTGAAAATGGAAATGTGACATATGCGGGCTGGATGCCAATGTGGGGAACTTCCAATTTAATTGATGCGGTTCGCAGTGCCGGTGGAAACGTATTAAGCGAAGATGGTAAAAAAGTATTAATTAACGATGACACTTGGGTTTCGGTATGGGAGAAATTCCGTACATGGCTACATGAAGATAAAATTATGAAAATACATTCAGGTGGTACTGGATGGGAATATTGGGATAAAACTGTAATTGATTTAGTTGAAGGTAGAACATTAGGATTTACAGGATCATCTGGTGATCAAGGATTTGTTTTTAAATCATTAGGAAAAGGAATGACGGAAGAAGAACGCCTTAACACATTTGAAGCATTACCTCAGCCTGCTTGGGGTAATAATAAACCAGCGCCAAAACTAGAAACATATTTATTCGCATTAACGAGAAACATTGATCCAGAAGTAGCAAAAGGCGCGTATGACTTTATGAAGTTTGCGACAAGTACGGAGAAAACAGCTGAATGGTCCATGGCTACAGGATATATTCCTGTTCGTAACAATGTAACAGAGTATGGTCCATATGCTGAATTCGTTAAAAAACAACCACAAGCATTAGTTCCATTAGAACAAGCTAACAATTATGGAGTGGGACCATTTGTAGATCCAACGGGCGGTAAAATTAATGACGCCTTAAATGTAGCGAAAGATAAAGTAGAGATTGAAGGAGTACCAGCGAAAAAAGCATTAGATGAAGCAGCTAAAGTTGCGCAAGAAGAGTTAGATAAAGTTCTGAAAAAGAAGAAGTAATATTACCAACATGAGGTGCTTTTGAACGAAGGAAGTGCCTCTAAAATTCCTTCATTAAAACGTAAAAGGTGTGAGAATGATGATCGAAATAACAAGTATGATAACACTTTCTCCATTCGTAAAAAATAAACATTGTTTCCAAATGGATGAAACTGATATTAAAAATTTCACATTAACTATTGATCAAGGGGACAGCCGGAAAATCCCGCTTTTATTAATCTTGCGAGACCCTAACGATTATGTACGTATACAATATCAAACGCCAATTGTAAATGAAAAACTAGTCGTTTCAAAAGATTCAATATTTTGTTCTGCTGGTTGTATTGGAGGAGAAATACAGTCAGGTAATTGGGAATTAGAAGTCATATATATCCCTCATTGTGCAAAGAAAGCAGTAAAGTTTACCGGAGAAAAAGTTGACTACACAGTAAATATAGTAGTGAATGATCAGTTGGAACAAAAGTATAATAGAGATCATTTTTGTAAGGGAAATATTTTTATCAATGAAGACCGTTTTAATAAGGTAGTAAATGAAGAACATCGCTGGTACAAAGGGGATTTTCATGAACATACAGATTTAACAGACGGCGAGATAGATGATGAACTTGGAATGCAAGTATGTGAAAAACAAGAATTAGATTTTTTATATGCGACGGAACACAATATTGTAATGCCATCGTATCAAAAAGGAAACACATTAATTATACCATCTATGGAACTTACAACTCCTTACGGTCATTACAACATATTCGGGATAAAGGAATACGTTGATTTTACAAAGTATGTAGATGAATCGTTTAGCGCAGAAACAATGAATGAACTATTTTCTTTCTTGAAAGAAAAAGGTTATTTATTGAGTGTGAATCATCCGTTTATGAAGCCTTGGGCGAACCAAGTGAATATTAACTTAGAAAATGTTCATACGATGGAAATTATGTGTGATCCAACTTATAAAAAAAGTAAATCATCCACTTTAGAAGCTTTACGTTGTTTCGATCAAATGTGGTCAAACGGTCTTAAAATCTGGGGAATAGGAGGAAGTGATTCTCATTTGCATCCGTCTAAAACATTCCCAGGATCAAAAGACCCATCCATTTATGGTGATCCAGGAACATATGTATTATGTAATGGTTTATCTATTAAAAACTTAAAATTTGCGATCAAAAAGGGACGAATTTATTTCTCTCGATTTAGAAAATTAGCGATAGATATTCAAAACGAAGGTGAAACAATTTATGTCGGTGATGAGGCTAAAGGAAATATTATTTACAACATTTCTACTGACAAACCGTGTGAGTGGAGACTAGTAATAAATGGGCAAATAATTGAACAAAAATCTGGCAGCGATGTAACCTTTGCATTCTCTTTAAATGAAGGGGAATACGCTAGGGTTGAGGGATGGGAAGAGGACGAATTAGTAGCGTTTATTAATCCTATTCATAATAAAGTTGAGAATAAAAATATGAAAACATGGAATGAAGTTATAGGGGGAATAAAAGGTGAATAAAGCAATTATTTTTGATAAAGATGGTACATTAATACAGTTAGATTCAGTTTGGTACAAAATTGTGCATCGTGTGTTAGATGATATATTTCAAACGTATTCAAATGAAAAAAGTAAACGAGATGATTACTTATCGATTATTGGTATGAATGATAACGATTTTGAGAGTACGAGTTTACTAGCATGTCGCACAAATTACTTTATTGCGGCTGCGTGGTATTCATTGTTAGAAAATCAACATGTGGATAAAGAGAATTTTATTCATAATGTGTGTCTTCTATTCAAAAAGTACTCTACAGCAGATGATCTTGTATTTACAGAAGTGGAAGGTGCAAAGGAAACGTTACGATATTTAAAAGACAATGAATATATTATTGGGGTTGTTACGGCAGACGATGTGGATGCAGCGATTCATTCTCTGAAAATGACTGAGTTATATGATTACGTAGATTTTTTAGGTGCAGATGATGGTGTGAATAGAACAAAACCTGAAAGTGATTTTTATCATATGTTTAAAGAAAAATTTTCATTAACTGAAGAAGATGTGCTTATGGTAGGTGATACATTAACAGACGTTACATTTGCGAGAAATAGTAACATTAAAGTAGTGGGCGTCTTATCGGGTGCGAGTAGGAAAGAAGATTTAGAAGGAAAAGCAGATTATATTTTAGACAGTATGAAGGATATTTCGAAGATTTTATAATTCATGTCATCATAATTTTTAACAATATCTATAAATATAGTTCAAATTCTAGGAGGATATTATGGCTCAACTATCATTCAAAAACATTTACAAAAAATATGATCATGATGTGACAATCGTAAAAGATTTTAACCTAGAAGTAAATGATGGAGAATTTATCGTTTTGGTTGGCCCTTCAGGGTGTGGGAAATCTACAACATTACGTATGATTGCAGGACTTGAAGAGATTTCAGATGGCGACTTTTATATTGACGGAAAACGTGTAAATGATATTTCGCCGAAAGATAGAGATATCGCAATGGTGTTTCAAAACTATGCACTTTATCCGCATATGAGTGTTTATGAAAACATGGCATTTGGATTAAAACTACGAAAATATAGTAAAGAAGAAATTGACCAGCGTGTGCAACATGCAGCAAAAATTCTTGGGCTTGAGCAGTATTTAAGTCGAAAGCCAAAAGCACTTTCAGGTGGGCAGCGCCAGCGTGTTGCCTTGGGCCGAGCGATTGTTCGAAATGCAAAGGTATTTTTAATGGACGAGCCTTTATCAAACTTAGATGCGAAGCTACGTGTTCAAATGCGTGCTGAGATTACAAAATTACACAAGCAGCTGCAAACAACAACTGTGTATGTTACACATGATCAAATAGAAGCCATGACGATGGCAACTCGACTTGTTGTGCTAAAAGATGGGATTGTACAACAAGTCGGTACACCGAAAGAAGTGTATGACAATCCTGAGAATGTATTTGTCGGAGGATTCATTGGCTCCCCTGGAATGAATTTTTTCAAAGGGGTATTAACAGATAATACGCTTATGATTGATAAGTGGAAAATTGAAGTGCCAGAAGAGGAAATGAAAGGCTTGCGAAATAAGGGCTATACGAATAAAGAAATAATAATAGGAATACGTCCAGAAGACTTTTATTATGGAGAAGAAATCGAAGCTTTACCGTACAACGCAAAAGTATCGGTATCTATTGATGTAGCAGAATTAATGGGGGCAGAAACATATCTATATTCCAACTTAAATGGACAATCTTTTGTAGCTCGTGTAGACAATTCTTTAGATGTGCAAAGTCAATCAAATATAGAGCTCGGTTTAAACATGGACAAAGTTCATTATTTCGATTCAGAAACTGAGAAACGAATTGTTTTATCCCGCATTAACGGGCAGTAAAATTCCCACCTCCAAATTCAGCTGGAGCAAAGAAGTTAAGTGGGAGATCCCACAGCCCATAAACGCCCGATTGGTGAAGGCTAATAATTAAGGTAATTATATTTTTAAAGCTTCTTCAATTAAATGAATAGTAACATGGCCGATTATCCATTACAGGAAATCGGCTTTTTTATATAAAAGATCGTTTAGCGTGCGAAAAACGCTTTTTGTTGGCAGCGCTCTATCGCTATCAAGTTGAAATTTTATAATGCCCCAAAACGAAAAATTATATCTTTATAGTGAATGAACCCCTGTGATTTAAATAATCAGTAGTGTATTTTAGCTATTTATAAAAAATATTATTTTGACCCCCATAAAATTATTTCTTCCTTCGAATATATATAAGGAAGAAAAAAATTATGGAAAAGTACTATTAAAAGGTACTATGGCACCTATGCTGGTCTGTAGCTCGTTTCTGATGGAAAAAGCAATCTTACACAAGATACATTAGAAAAAAGCGACAGAAGACTTAGGGGGATTCGAAAGCAAAAACTGCAATTACCAAAAATATAGTGAAGAGTTATTCAAAGATTGCAGCTAAAATAGAAATAGAGCAAGAAAAACAAGCGGACGTTATTGTGAAAGAAAATAAGAAAGTAGATCAAAATATAGACGTAACTCTAGCGCCAACAGAAAAGAATAATCATTAAGAAACAGTGAAAAAAGTCGGTCGCGAAAAATATGAGAAATAACAATAAGACAAGCATAAAGAACAGTACTAAGAAGATGTGGTTAAATGGTCACTTGTTTAGTGACCATTTTGCTATTTGAAGCAGAAGGAGGCAGGGAGATTACTAGTGTTGAGTTTAGTAATGAAGATCTTAAAAAAACCGAAAATAGAAGATATCGTATTTAACATACAAAACAACGGAGAAGATAAGGAAGCTTTTATCGTACAGTATCAACCTTTTATTAAAAAATCAATATCGTCTGTCTGTCGCCGATATATTACGGAACAGGATGATGAATATAGCATTGGGTTGTTTGCGTTTAACGAAGCAATTGAACAGTATTCATACAAAAAAGGAAAATCTTTTCTAGCGTTTGCTGATCTTCTTATAAAAAGAGATGTAATTGACTATATACGCAAGGAGTCTAAGCATAATCTTGTCTTTTTAAAAGAAGATAAGCAAGAGGAAATGTTAGAAATGCAAGTATCGCTTACGGAGTATATGAAAGAGATGGAAAATAGTAACCGTAAGGAAGAAATTCTTCATTTTCAAAGTGTGCTAGCTGAATTTAAAATCACATTTTCAGAGCTTGCTAAAGAATCTCCTAAGCATCGTGATACGCGTGAGCACTTAGTAGAAATTGTAAAGATTATTATAAAAGAAGAGGAAATGATGGAAGAACTGTTCCGAAAGAAAAAGTTACCGCTTAAACATATTGAACCGCGTGTTAGGGTAAGTCGTAAAACTTTGGAGCGTCATAGAAAATACATCATTGCAATGTGTATTATCTTTGCAAACAACTATACATATATTCTGGATTATATAAGAGGGGGACAGCATGATGAATAAAGGGATTGTGATGGATATAAAAAAACATAGTGTAGTTATTTTAACGCCAAATGGAGAGTTTATTGCGTTTAAAAGAAAAGCGCACTCTTACATGATTGGAGAGGAAATCTCGTTTAATGAACAAAAGCAAAGGGCACCGCGTTTTTCAATCCCTTCTTTCTTAAAGCCTGCATCGTTACTTGTTGCTTGTTTTCTATGTGTGTTGCTGTTTTTCTACAACCAACCGGAAGAAAAAGTATTCGCTTATGTCTCAGTAGATATAAATCCGAGTTTAGAGGTGAGCGTAACAAAGGATCTTCGTGTTATAGATTTGCGAGCTTGTAATGATGATGGAAAGCGCATTTTAAAAGAAATGAAACGGTGGGAAAATAAACACCTGCAAGACGTAATACGTACTATTATAAAGCAGAGTCAAGAGGATAAGTACTTAACGAATGATAAGCAAGTTATGCTAACAGCTGTTACAAAGGACAAGTCACTAGAAGCAGAGTTGGAAAACGCTATGCAAGAATTAAAGAAAGAGTATGAGATAAAACATGTTACAGTCGAATATCAAAACAGTACGATGCAAATGCGAGAGAATGCTAAGAAAGCAGGAATTGGCACAGGTGTTTATATAAAGCAAGAGAATGAGAAGAAAAAATCGCTTACTCCTCCTGTACCGCCGTCTGATCAGGAGGAACACGATGGGGAGATACAAACGCAACCAAAGTTACCTCCTGATGCATCATCGGATTTGTCTCCTGTAAAAGAAGAAAAATACGAGAAGCAGGAGCATATAGAACAAAAGCAATCTAAGAAACAGCAATCTAAGCAAATAAAAGAAAATAATGAACACCAGCAAGAAAACAACGGAAGAGGATCACAGCAAGGAAATAATGGACATCAGCAAGAGAACAACGGTAGGGGGCCTCAGCAAGGAAATAATGGAAACCAACAAGAAAACAACGGAAGAGGTCCTCAGCAAGGAAATAATGGAAACCAACAAGGAAACAACGGTAGAGGGTCACAGCAAGGAAATAATGGACATCAGCAAGAAAACAACGGTAGAGGATATAACCAAGAAAATAAAGAGTCTCAGTAAGAAAATATAGGTAATATAAACGAAAATAACAGGCCTAAAAATGAGGGGGAAAATGTTCCTACCACACAACATTAAGGGGATGGAAAGAAGAATCCATAGAATATTGAGGATGTTTAGGAACCCCTTGAGTTTCAGACCGAAAAGTTTTTTAAAATTTTTTTGAAATGACGGACATAAAATCGTATATCATTTCGAATTATATATATGGATATCATTAATATTTATATAAAAGGGGAGAAAGAAATATGAAAGAAATGTATGAAGAAATCACTGAAGTATTAAAGGTATTGGCGCATCCTGTCCGTTTATCTTTAGTAGAAATAATGCGTACAAAAGGCCCTACTAATGTAACAACAATGTATGAAAAATTACAGATGCCTCAAAGTACAATTAGTCAACATTTATCCAAACTAAGAGCTGCTAAAATCATTACAGGTACTCGGAAAGGATTAGAAATTTATTATGAAGTAACGGACAATCGTACAAAAGCGATATTATTAAGTTTGGTTTAAATGCTAACTTTAATGAAAAAATGCGTCATTCTTTCTGTGGAATCCATAGGAAAGGATGGCGTTTTTGTATGTCAATTTCTGTATTTGATGAATTATAACTATTCGCTTAATAAATTGAAAACGAGAAAATAAATATGGATCATTATTATATTTATTAAAGTTATATATCTTAATAAAAAATCAAATGTTTCATGAAATAGATTCAGTTCCGGTAAAATCAGTTGCAACGAGTGAACATTACTTTCATTTATGCATGTTATTCGTTTTTTATCGTTTGGGGAAACTAGTTATTGTTAGTTTTGTGACAAGGAGGAATAACAATGACGAATCTGTGTAAAAAGATAATGGGGCTAACATTAAGTTTATTAGTTACAGGAAGCATGCTTAACGATAACGGGGTCGAAGCTAAGGGAGAAAAAGTAGGGCGACAACCGAAAAATGTAATTATGATGGTTATGGATGGAACGAGCTCTTCAGCTACAACTTTAGCTCGTTGGTATAAAGGGGTACCACTTGCGTTAGAGCAAATTGTAACAGGGGGCGTCCGCACGTATTCGGCGGAATCAGCTACTACAGACTCAGCTCCAGCAGCAACAGCATTAGCAACTGGGAATAAATCAAATTCAAACTACATAGGTGTATTACCGTCTATTGTGAATTCACCTGGTTTAAAGCCAATTAAAGAAGAAGACAGGTTTCGTCCAGTTGCCAACGTACTAGAAGGTGCAAAACGTTCAGGGCGCGCAACAGGAATTATTGCTACATCTGAAATTCAGCATGCTACTCCAGCGGGGTTCTCTGCTCACCACTTAAACCGCAAGCAATTTGAGGTACTTGCAAAACAGCAAGTGTATCAAAATATAGATGTTGTATTAGGCGGGGGGAAGGCAGCACTTTTACCTGTCAAAAGTAATGGAATCCGAAAAGATGGTGAAAATTTAGTAAAAGTGATTCGAGAAAAAGGATACGACTTTGTTGAAACGAAAGATGCATTATTGAATGCTAAATCAGATAAAATTTGGGGCTCTTTTTCTCATACTGCACTTGCGTTCGATATGGATCGTGAAGCAACTAATCCGGAGCAGCCAACACTATCCCAAATGACGGAAAAAGCAATTCAAACATTATCAAAAGATAAAGATGGCTTCTTTTTATTTATAGAAGGAAGTAAGCCAGATTGGGCAGCGCATGCGAATGATCCAATTGGGATGATTAGTGATGTATTGGCATTTGATAATGCGGTTGCAGAAGCGTTAAAATTCGCGAAAAAAGATGGGAATACGATGCTCATCGCTTTAGCGGACCATGGTAACAGCGGTATTTCCATTGGGAATATGAATACGACAAAAGGATATAAGACGACGCCGGTATCTGCTTACATTAATCCGCTGAAAAAGGCGAAATTGACACTTGAAGGTGCTACAAAAAAACTAAAAAGTGATTTATCTAATGTAGAAGAGGTCGCTGCACTATATGGTTTAGACAATTTAACTCATGATGAAAAAGACAAGTTAAAAGCAGCGCAAAAGAATATGGATGTAGGTCCAATACTTACTACATTATTGGCCAACCGTGCGAACATTGGCTTTACGACAGGTGGTCATACAGGTGAGGATGTATTCTTATATTCTTATGGACCTCAAAAACCACAAGGCTTAGTCCAAAATACGGACATTGCGAAGACAATGGCGAAAGCAATGGGTTTTAACTTAGAAGAATTAACAAATAAATTATTTTTAGAAAGTGAATCAGGCTTTAAACAAATCGGTGCAACTGTAACAATCGACAAAAACAATGTAGCAAACCCGGTGCTCATAGTAAATCATAATAATGTGGAAGCTCAATTATTTGTTAATAAAAATATAATTCGTATCGATGGTAAAGAGTATGAATTAGGAAGTATCGTCGTTGAAAGTAATGGAAAGTTCTATGTACCAGAAGAAGCAATTCATTTGTTCAAAAAACATTCTCGTTAAAAAATCGCTAATCATTTATCCTATATAGGCTAAGTGGTTAGCGATTTTTGTTTTTTGTCCTAAAGTTTTAAATATTAAACATTACAATGTTAAGATCTTATTATGTATTTCACTTTACATAAAAAATATTTCTCAACAATTGTACGTCAATAAAATATTGAATATTCGCATTATACCGAATATTATGTTGTTATCGACAAAAAAACGATAATTCGCAAACACTGGGGAGGAAATGCATTGAAAAAGAATAAGAAGTTAAAACCTTTATCGGTACTAGCAACAGCGGCAGTGCTAAGTAGTACTTTTGCTTTTGGAAGTCATGCAGCGTATGCTGAGACGCCAACATCATCTCTACCAATAGATGAGCATTTAATACCGGAGGAGCGTTTGGCAGAAGCACTAAAAGAACGGGGAGTAATTGATCAATCTGCATCGCAAGCTGAGACATCAAAGGCTGTCGAAAAATATGTTGAGAAAAAGAAAGGGGAAAACCCTGGGAAAGAAATCATCAAAGAAGATAGTCTTACGCAAGAAGCTTCTGATTTTATGAAAAAAGTAAAAGATGCAAAAATGAAGGAAAATGAACAGGCGCAGCAGCCGGCGGTAGGACCGGTAGCTGGACAAGATGCTGGATTGAATTCTAGAAAATTAAATGGAAAAGTACCTACGACACCAGCGCAGCAAGCTGAGTACAATGGATCTGTTCGAAAAGATAAAGTACTTGTTTTACTTGTGGAATTTAGCGATTTTAAGCATAACAATATTGATCAAGAGTCAGGATATATGTATTCTAAGGACTTTAATCGTGAACATTATCAAAAAATGTTATTTGGTGATGAGCAATTTACGTTATTTGATGGATCGAAGATTAACACATTTAAACAATATTATGAAGAGCAATCTGGTGGCAGCTACACAGTTGATGGAACTGTAACGGAATGGCTTACTGTTCCAGGAAAAGCTTCAGATTATGGTGCGGATGCAGGAACCGGTCATGATAACAAAGGTCCTTTAGGGCCACGTGATTTTGTGAAAGAAGCATTAAAAGCAGCGGTAGCAAAAGGGATAAATTTAGCAGACTATGATCAATTTGATCAATACGATCAAGATGGTGATGGAAATAAAAACGAGCCAGATGGCATTATTGATCATTTAATGGTTGTACATGCTGGTGTAGGTCAAGAAGCTGGCGGCGGTAAATTGAAAGATGATGCGATTTGGTCTCATCGTTCAAAACTTGGATCAAAACCATATGCGATTGATGGCACAAAATCTTCTGTTTCGAATTGGGGCGGAAAGATGGCTGCATACGATTATACAATCGAGCCTGAAGACGGAGCAGTTGGTGTGTTTGCGCATGAGTATGGTCATGATTTAGGCTTACCAGATGAATATGATACAAAGTACTCAGGACAAGGTGAACCTGTTGAATCATGGTCTATTATGAGCGGCGGCAGCTGGGCTGGAAAAATTGCAGGAACAGAGCCAACAAGTTTCTCGCCACAAAATAAAGAATTTTTCCAAAAGAATATGAAAGGTAACTGGGCGAATATCGTTGAGGTAGATTATGATAAGCTTCGCACGGGAATCGGCGTTGCGACATTTTTAGATCAAAGTACAACAAAATCAAAACGACCAGGAATCATTCGTGTTAATTTGCCGGACAAAGATATAAAAAATATCGAATCGGCATTTGGTAAGAAGTTCTATTACAGTACAAAAGGAAATGACATTCATACAACACTTGAGACACCAGTATTTGACTTAACAAATGCAACGGATGCTAAGTTTGATTATAAGGCATTCTACGAGCTTGAAGCGAAGTATGATTTCCTTGATGTAAATGCGATTGCGGAAGACGGAACGAAGACACGTATTGATAGAATGGGCGAAAAAGATGTAAAAGGCGGCGTGGATACAACTGATGGTAAGTGGGTTGATAAAACTTACGATTTGAGCCAATTCAAAGGGAAAAAAGTAAAACTGCAATTTGAGTATGTAACAGATATTGCAGTAGCTTATAAAGGGTTTGCGTTAGATAATGCTGCATTAACTGTAGATGGAAAAGTTGTTTTCTCTGATGATGCAGAGGGTCAACCAGCAATGACGTTAAAAGGATTTACTGTGTCAAACGGATTTGAACAGAAAAAAAATAACTACTATGTAGAGTGGAGAAACTACGCTGGTTCTGACACGGCGTTACAACATGCGCGTGGACCAGTATTTAATACAGGAATGGTTGTATGGTATGCGGATCAAAGCTTTACAGATAACTGGGTAGGCGTTCATCCAGGTGAAGGATTCCTAGGAGTAGTAGATTCTCATCCAGAGGCAATCGTAGGGACATTAAACGGACAACCGACTGTGAAGAGCAGTACGCGTTATCAAATTGCCGATGCAGCATTCTCATTTGATCAAACGCCAGCATGGAGAGTAGATTCACCAACTCGCGGTATCTTTGATTATAAAGGATTACCAGGAGTTGCAAAATTTGATGACTCTAAGCAGTACATCAACAGTCTCATTCCAGATGCAGGACGTAAGTTACCAAAATTAGGATTGAAGTTTGAAGTAGTAGGCCAAGCTGAAGATAAGTCTGCAGGTGCAGTTTGGATTCATCGATAAAATAAGGTGAAATTAAGAGGAGCTGCCTCATAAGTCGGTAAAACCGAGTTATGGGCAGCTCTTTTTTTATTGTGGAAATGGGACAGTATAGGAACAGAAAAATCTGTGTGTCTTTTTTATTAATATATTTATTGGGGAAAACTTCAAGATTTCCGGCGCAGATGATTCTGCTACCTTATTATAGAAGTTATTTTGGATGTAAGTAATTTGTAAGTAATAAGTAAGAAAAAAGAGATTTTCATAGTATATAATATTTATTATATCTACACTTAACACCTACTACTAATAGTATGCTATAATATGAATTAGCAACAAAAAGAAAGGAATTAGAAAAAATGACCTTACAAAATACTAAAAATTTAAAAAAACAAGTTGCTCCTTTTGAAAAATCAACGATTAAAAAAAGTGTGTGGCAACTTATCAACACAATCGTACCATTTATTATTTTATGGTACCTTGCTTATAAAAGTTTGTCTGTTTCTTATTGGTTATCATTAGTTCCATCTCTGTTAGCCGCTGGATTTATGACAAGGATTTTCATTATTTTTCATGATTGCACCCATTATTCATTTTTTAAAAGTCGACGTGCAAATAGAATAGTTGGGACATGTATGGGTGTTTTAACATTATTCCCGTTTGATCAATGGGGGCATGAGCATTCCATTCATCACGCTACAAGTGGTAATTTGGATAAACGAGGTACAGGAGATATTTGGACGCTTACAGTGGATGAATATTTGGCAGCACCATTTAGACTCCGTTTAGCATATCGTTTATATCGCAACCCATTCGTTATGTTTGGATTAGGTCCGATTTATGTTTTTCTGCTTAAAAATAGATTTAACCGAAAAGGTGCTAGAAAGAAAGAGCGCATGAACACCTATTTGACGAATGTTTTAATCGTTGTTTTAGTAGGATTACTTTGCTGGGCAATCGGATGGCAATCGTTTCTTCTAGTACATGGTTCCATATTCTTAATAGCAGGTTCAATAGGTATTTGGCTGTTTTACGTACAGCACACATTCGAGGATTCTTATTTTGAAGAAGATAAAGAGTGGGAATATGTGAAAGCAGCAGTGGAAGGAAGTTCGTTTTATAAACTTCCAAAAATCCTGCAATTTCTAACTGGTAATATTGGATATCATCATGTTCACCATTTAAGCCCAAGAGTACCTAACTATAAACTAGAAGAGGCACACAATAATACGCTTCCTTTAAAAAATGTACCAACGATTACTCTTGCTACAAGTTTGCGATCACTCCGTTTCCGTCTTTGGGATGAGAAAAGTAACAATTTTGTTACCTTTAAAGACGTCAAAAATTTAGTGAAAAACAATGTTTCTATTCGAGTGAAATCTGAGCTATAACTTCATCATATATACAAGAAGCCCCTTAATCCTTTTTGGTTTAAGGGGCTTCTTTGTTTAAATAGTGGATGCCTGATTCTGATAAGGAATTGATGTTTTACTTACCTTGTTGAACGAAAGCAATCGTTAGCTTAATAGTAAATGATTATAACCCTCTATTTCTCCCAAAGCTCAATCAGTCGACCTTCAGGATCTTTAATCCAAATAAACTTCCCAAATTCACTAATCTCTTCTTTCTTTTCAAGAGGTACACCAATTTGTTCAAGATGCTGAATAGTCTCGTTTAGATTATGTACTTGGAAATTTAACATCACTTGTTGTTCTGTCGGAAAATAATTGTCATTCTCGGTAAAGAAAGAAAAGATAGTCGCAGTTCCTAATTCGGGTTTAATCACAGTCCCATTCCAATTTTCTATTTCAATCTTCAACACGTCACTATACCATTTTTTTATAACATCAATATTTTTAGTTCTCCAAAATATTCCTCCGAAACCTTTTATCATCGTAGATAACTCCTGTCTATTTTAAAATTTTTAAGCAATATATATTCAATATATCAAAACAGTAATAGTAAGGAAAATTATTAACTTATAAACAGTAAAAAATCACAATTGCTAGTAATGTAGTATTAACTACATTAACAATACCGACATCATCTTTCGCAGAACTTGAAAAGTAATACGGACTAGTTTGAGGATAACTCTTCAACTCGAAATTCAGATGAACAATCCAACATTCCAAATGGTATAAAAAACCCTTCCGATAGTATAGAAAAAACAGGGGAACTGTTCCTGAGGAAATGAATGAGAAGTGTCAATGATAAAAGACCGCACATGTAGTAAAATCCATGTGCGGTCTTTTATGTATAGGTATTGCATTACATAGTTTTGCTAATTTTAGTTTCTGTTTGATTGTTAGTAGCAATCCTTTTCTTAACCTTAAAGTGATAGTAGGTGTAGCAAATGATAATAAATGGTACAGTGCAATAGATTCCTAGTCTTTGTTCTGGGATAAAGATAAGACTTATTAATATAATGCCGTACAACCCAAAACCAAGAATTGGTACAAGAGGATAAAGTGGAGTTCGGAATTTTAAGTCTTCTAATTTTCCACCTTCAGCCAAATAACGTTTACGGAAAAAGAATTGAGAAACACAAATCGACATCCAAACAATGATTGTAATGACTCCGGAGATTGAAATAAGCCATAAGTAAACCGTTTCAGCAGCTACAACGCTTGTCAATAGAGAAAAAGCAGAAATAGAGATCGTTAAGATTAAAGCGTTTAAAGGTATTCCTCGTGATGATAATTTCTTTAAAAAGGCTGGAGCCATTTCGTGTTGTGATAACGACCAAAGCATTCGAGTTGCGGCGTACAGTCCTGAATTTGCGACAGAAAGAACAGCAGTAAGAATAACAAAGTTCATAATATCAGCTGCATATGGAATACCAATATTATCAAAAACAGCAACAAACGGGCTCTTTGTTAATCCTGCTTCTTCCCATGGAATTAAAGCCACAAGAACAAAGATTGCTAAGACGAAGAAAAACATCGTGCGCCATATAATATTTCTAATAGAACGAGGTAAAGTTTTCGCTGGATCTTCACTTTCACCTGCTGCGATCCCTACAAGTTCTGTACCTTGGAAGGAATAATTGACTGTAACCATTGTTAATAGGATAGCGGCAAGTCCATTTGGGAATAAACCACCATGATTTACGAAATTTGAAAATAGCGGAGCTGGTTCGTCTCCTTTTAAGTCAATAAAACCGAACATAGCGGCGCCGCCAAGGATAATAAAAGCAATAATGGCAGATACTTTAATACTTGAAAACCAAAATTCTGTTTCTGCATAACTACGAGCAGATAATGCGTTAATAGTGAATATCGTAACACCAAATATTAAACACCAAACCCAGACGGGAATATCAGGAAACCAGCGCTGCATTGTAATGCCAGCAGTTGTAAATTCAAGTCCGGTCGTGTTTGCCCAGCTTAACCAATATAACCATCCGATTGTAAACCCAGTTGCAGGGTTAATAAACTTGGTTGCATATTCCTGGAAAGAACCTGAAACAGGCATTGCTACAGCAAGTTCACCAAGACATAGCATAACGAGATACATTAATAATCCACCGGCCATAAAGGCAAGTACGGATCCACCAGGTCCAGCTTGACTTATAATATAACCAGATCCGTTAAATAACCCCGTTCCAATCACACCACCGAGTGCAATCATGAATAAATGTCTACTTTTCATCGTGCGCTTTAATTCATTGTTTGTATTGTTTACTTGCGTCATTGTTTTCCTCACTTTCATAATTGGTAGTATGAGAATTGATGTTTTTCCGTATTATGGAATGTATTCCGTGATGTGAAATCTTGTTATAATTTTCAGATAATTAAGAAGAAAAGTCAATATTTTTTTGTTTGCGTTTTCAAATTGTTAAAAGTGTATCTTTTGTTTATTTAGAAAATTTAATAAATTAATTGATTTTAGTTTGAATTTTTGTTAAATTGATAGTTAATTAAGCGTACTAACATATTACAAGTAAAGTTGAGGCGAGTTATGGTACAGTCCATTGATCGAGCGATAAGTATTATTAAGTTATTGAACTCCACAAACGAAAAAGAGTATTGGGCTATTTCTGATATAGCTGATGGAACACAACTTCCGGTTAGTACAGTACATAGGTTACTGAACTCTCTAATGGAGCATGGATTGGTTACACAAATTTCAGAAACAAAACAGTACAAAATTGGACCAATGTGGATGGAAATAGGATTACGTCAATTGGAAAAGGTAGACTACAGATCTGTTGCAAGAGAAGTGATGAAGCGTTTGGCCTCTGAAGTTGAAGAAAGTGTTTATTTGAACATTCCAAATGGAACACATTCTATTATCATTGAAAGAATTGATAGTCCTTTAAAAATTCGAGTAATCGATAACTTAGGGGAACAGATTCCGCTTTCGATTGGCGCCGCAAATAAAACGATGCTTGCGAATATGAAAACGAATGAAATGGAATACATTGTAGACCATTTACTTTCTTCTTTACCAGAACAAAAGCAAATTCTTCTTGATCAAATAAAGCAAATAAAAAACGAAGGATATGCTGTGAGTTATGGTGAAAAAACAGAAGGGACAGCGTCAGTAGCTGCACCTATTATAGGATTTAATCATAAAGTAGTAGGAGCATTAAGTGTTGGGTTAATTAGTCATCGCATTAATGATGACAGATTATCTTTTCTTATTCGTAAGGTAAAACAAGCAGCTCATGAAATATCAATAAAAATCGGCAGTACATCAGAACTATAATTTTGATAGCTGTCGTCATTTTTTATTCATATATTGGAATTGATTTTCATAATGCGGAAAAATAGGGGGATTTATATGTCAAAGTGGCAATCAAAAGAACAATTGGTTCAATTATTAAGCAATCTTGTTGAAATTCCTAGTATTACAGGTTCAGAAGCTGAAGTTATTTTGCCAGACTTTGTTGTAGAACAATTATCTGACTTACAATATTTCAAAGAAAATCCGCATCATTTGCAAAAAAATCCGACAGGGGATGGACGATATTTTGTTACAGCCCTAGTAAAGAAAAGTGATAGTACGAAAAATACCGTAATTCTTGTTAGTCACTTTGATGTTGTAGATGTACAAGATTATGGAGTGTGGAAAGAAGATGCATTTAACCCTAAAAAATTAACATCTATGTTTTATTCTCATAAAGATGAACTACCAGATCATGTACGAGAAGATATAGAACAAGGAGATTGGCTATTTGGTAGAGGAACAATGGATATGAAATGTGGTCTAGCTTTACAAATGGCGATGATTGAGCAAGCTTGTGAAGGAAGATTTGATGGGAATATTCTTTTATTAGCTGTTCCAGATGAAGAAGTGAACTCTGTAGGGATGAGGGCTGCTGTTCCAAGATTATTAGATTTAGCAAGAGAACATGACTTAGATTATAAAACAGTCCTAAATTCAGAGCCTATGTTTTCACGACATCCTGGTGACCAAAATAAGTATATTTATACTGGTTCTATTGGTAAAGTGTTACCTGGTTTTCTTTGCTATGGAAAAGAGACACATGTAGGTGAACCTTTTGCAGGCTTAAATGGGAGTTATATGGCTTCATTAATAACAGCAGAATTAGAGTTAAACACAGACCTTTGTGATATTGTAGAAGGGGAAGCGAGTCCTCCGCCAACTAACTTACTTCAAAGGGACTTAAAGGAGGATTATTCTGTACAAATTCCGCATCGTGCAGTCACATTATTTAATTTGTTTTTATTAGAAAAATCAATGACAGATGTCGTTTCATTGTTACGTCAAAAAGTAACGAAAGTAGCAGAAAAAATAGAAGAGTCCTATGAGAAGCATGCATATCGCTTTTCTAAATATAATCCATTCATACCACCTAACCTCAAAGTAAATGTATTAACGTATGAAGAGCTTATCGCTTATGCAATTGAACAACATGGGAAAGAGAAACTAGATGAAATTCAATCTACTATTATAAAAAATAGAGAAGATAAAGATGATCGTGCGGTAACGATTGATTTAGTAGATAAATTAGCTATTTTATGTAAAGAAAAGGCACCGATGATTGTGCTATTCTTTGCGCCACCATACTATCCAGCTGTGAGTTCACGCAACAACCCTTTAATTAAAGAGGTAGTTGAAGAAATGGAACAGTATGCTCACTATAACCATAGCATTACATTTGAAAATCAAAATTATTTTGGCGGAATTTCAGATTTGAGCTATGTTGGTCTGCAGTACCCACTAGATTCAATGAGTTCTCTTGTAGACAATATGCCATTATGGGATAAAGGCTATTCGATTCCACTACAGGAACTAGAAGAGTTTGATGTTCCAGTATTAAATATGGGGCCAGTAGGAAAAGATGCACATCAATGGACAGAACGTCTCGACGTAAATTACGCATTTGAAAGACTATTAGATATGTTACCGATATGCATTGAAAAATTACTTGTTCCTAATAAAATTAAACAGTCATAGTAAGGCCTGTATATGAGGAGAAGGGTCGAAACTGTAAGGTTCTGTTATGTAGTTTCTTAACTCAATATAGGATGTTCTACTGGTAATAGGTAAGGTATAAAACTAGAAGCCAAAAAGAAGATGTAAGTAGAAATGGATAGAGTTATTTTAGTATAATAAAAACAAAACGGACAAACTAAATTACTTATGAGTTTGTCCGTTTACCTTTTAGTAACAACGGGGGAGTATGGAAACAAAATGTGTATATAGTCAAAAACGATTTAAAGTTATTCTTTATTTTTTACTTTGATTAGATAGTTCAACAGATTTTTGCGTACAACGCTGCATAGCTGAAATGATGGCTGTTCGTAAGCCTTTTTCCTCTAATGTTGCTACAGCTTCTATTGTCGTTCCGCCTGGAGAACAAACCATATCTTTCAATGCACCTGGATGTATTCCTGTTTCTAGTACCATTTTTGCAGAGCCTAATACAGCTTGAGCTGCGAATTTATATGCTTGATTTCTTGGCATGCCATCTAGTACAGCAGCATCTGCCATCGCTTCTATAATCATGTATACATATGCTGGTGAAGAACCACTTACAGATGTTACAACATCCATTAATTTTTCGCTTACGATCTCTGTTTGACCAAAACTATTAAAAATGTTTAGTACATCCTCTAAATCTTTTTCTGTCACCATTTCATTGGGACATAACGCAGACATTCCTTCGCCAACAAGAGCAGGTGTATTAGGCATCACTCGTACAACTTTTAACTTTTTACCAAAGGAATCCTCAGTACTTTTAATACTTTTTCCTGCAGCGATCGTTACGATGATAACGTCGTTTTGTATCACTTCTTTTATTTCGCTAATTACTGATGAGTAAAGGTCGGGTTTGATTGATAAAATCAAAATATCAGCATTTTTAGCTACTTCAGTGTTGTCAATAGTTGTAGTTAATCCATATTTATCACTGGCATTTTTTAAATTAATAGTGTTTAAATCTGAACAAATGATTTTATTTGAAGACACTATATTATTGTTTATCATCCCGCCAATGATAGCCATCCCCATGTTTCCGCATCCGATGAATCCAATTTGTTTGTCCATAATAACTCGATTTTGCTCCTTTTATAATAAATTATATCAGTTAGACATTATTATCTTGGAATAATAATATCCTCTCCATGCAATATAAAGAAACATTCTAAGAGAATATACTCCTTTTTGCAATAGTAAAAGATAAAAATGAATAATATTAGACATTAAGTAAGGACATACACTATAATTTAATATTTTGTGTGATATACATTGGCATGGAGAATAACAACATATGTTATCAATCATATAAATGACAGGGGGGCCTTTTTAAGGTTTTATGTTTATGTATATGAGCATAGTTATATCAACTTTTTCTAGATGTGGTGATGTTCATCCAGTATGTTCATAATTTCATACACGAAACTTATCGTACTACTCATTTTTCAAAATACCTCTTGACACAAAAATAAACTATATCGCATAATATAAAAAAATTAGATTGAAAATCGTTGAAGGGAAATAGTACATATGTCTTCTTGCGAAAGAGAGTGGAATTCACCGGCTGAAAGATTCCTCGTATAGAATGTATCGAACCTATCCCTGAGTCTTAAATGAAAGTTTAGGCGTTCGCCTGCGTTATAGGCGCCAAGTGGATATCTATGTATATCAATTAAGGTGGTACCGCGGAACAATGACCGTTTCGTCCTTTTTATTTTATTAAGGGCGAAGCGGTCATTTTTATTTTGCTCTTAAATACTTAGGTGCAGCATTGATGAGAACAGACATAGCTGCAAACTGAATGAATAGAAGTGTAATTTATAAAAAACTTTGATTTTAGACTTGGGGGGTACAAAAATGAAAAAACAACGAATTGTTGTAAAGATTGGGAGCAGTTCCTTGGCAGCTAGTCATGGAGGCATCTCTAAAGAACAGCTTTCAGATCACGTTGCCGCATTGGCAAGACTGAAAGAAGAAGGTCACGAGGTTTTGTTAATTACATCTGGAGCCGTCGCTGCAGGTTTTTCTGCTCTAGGCTATCCTAGTAGACCTGTGACAATAAAAGGGAAACAGGCTGCAGCAGCTGTCGGACAAAGTTTGTTAATGCAGGCGTACACGGAGGAATTCCGTAAATATGGTATCGTTACTGCGCAACTTTTACTAACGAGAAGTGATTTTTCTAGAAAAGAACAATACAGTAATGCGTACGCTACTTTAGGAGAGTTACTAAACCGTTCCGCTCTTCCTATCATCAATGAAAATGATTCCATTTCTTTAGAGGAGCTGACGTTTGGTGATAATGATATGCTATCAGCTTTAGTAAGCGGACTTGTGTCGGCAGATATGCTCATGATTTTTACGGATGTGAACGGTTTATATGACCAAAATCCTCAGAAAAATGCGGATGCGAAAAAATATTATTTCCTCCCTGAAGTAACGGAAGAAATTGCTTCTCTTGCAGGAGATGCTGGCTCAAAACTCGGGACTGGCGGTATGAAATCAAAAATTGATGCTGCAAAAATGGCACTATCTCTTGGTGTGAGTGTATTTATCGGAACAGGACATGGACAAGAGAAATTTTTAGATGTTTTGAAGGGGAAAGGTGATGGAACATATATCGGTAATGCCCCTCAAAAAGTGATTAAGATGAACAAGCAATGGATCGCCTTACATTCGCTTGTTAGCGGACAAATTGAAATAGATGCGGGGGCAGCTACTGCCATCATTCAGCATGGAAAAAGTCTTCTCCCTGCTGGGGTTACGAATGTTGCAGGATTTTTCCAAGTGGGCGAAGTTGTGGAGGTAATCACGCAACAAGGGCGCGTAATAGGAAAAGGACAATGCACATATAGTGCAGAGGAACTAAGAGATTTAAAAGGTATGCAGAGCCAAGATATTCAAGCAAGAGGCGAAAGGCATAGTTATGAAGTCATTCATAGGGATTATTGGGTTTCATTTTAAGGATAGAGAGAGCTCTAATTTTAATAGGCAGGAAAGATTTAGATACTGGTGTTAAACGGCTCTCAAACTGTAACCTTTAAAAAGGAGGAAATAAAAATGAATGAAGTGTTAGCAAAAGGTAAAACAGCAAAAGAAATTGCTAGAGAACTTGTGCTTAAATCTACAGACCAAAAAAACGAAGCACTTGCCGCAATTGCGAATCAATTGATAGTAGAAACAGCTTATATTTTAGAGGAAAACAAACGAGACATCGAAGAAGGTAAGGCAAAAGGATTTTCTGATTCTCTCCTTGATCGCCTTATGCTGAACGAGCAGCGTATTATTGATATGGCTGAGGGGATTAAGCAGCTAATTGATTTACGTGATCCGGTTGGAGAATGTGTAAGTGCATGGGAACGACCAAATGGACTATCTATTCAGGAGATGCGCGTACCACTTGGTGTTGTCGGAATGATTTACGAGGCAAGACCGAATGTAACTGTGGATGCTGCTACAATTTGTTTGAAAACAGGAAACGCAGTAATATTGCGTGGTAGTTCTTCTGCTATTCATTCTAATAAAGCGATCGTTGCTGTAATTCACCGAGCGCTCAAACAAACGAGCTTGCCTAAAGAAAGCGTACAGCTCATAGAAGATACAACGCGAGATAGTGCGAAGCAGTTGTTTACATTAAATGACTACTTGGATGTTCTTATTCCAAGAGGTGGCAAGCAGTTAATCGATACTGTAGTAAGAGAAGCGTCTGTTCCAGTACTTGAAACAGGTGCGGGAAATTGTCATGTTTTTATTGATGAAACAGCGGATAAACAAATGGCATTTGATATTATTATAAACGCAAAAACGCAGCGTCCATCTGTATGTAATGCAATTGAAACGATTATACTTCATGAAAATTGGGCGCAGCAATTTGGTAGCGAATTGTTTTCTTCCTTGAAGGAAAGAGGCGTGGAGATACGTGGCGATAAGAACGCATTAGCAATGGATTCTTCTATTATACTTGCTACAGAAGAAGACTGGGAAACAGAGTTTTTATCTCTCACTTTAGCAGTGAAAGTGGTTTCTTCTGTTGAAGAAGCGATTTATCACATAAATACGTATGGATCTATGCATTCCGAAGCGATTATTACAGAGAACGAGGAAAATGTCAGCAAATTTTTCACTTCTGTTGATGCGGCAGCACTTTATCATAATGCATCAACTCGTTTTACAGATGGATCTGAATTTGGATTCGGAGCAGAAATTGGTATCAGTACACAAAAGCTACACGTAAGGGGACCAATGGGGCTTCCTGCATTGACTTCCACAAAATATGTGATACGTGGAAATGGACAGATTCGAAAATAAGAATGATAAAAGAAGAAGTAATAATGTGAAGACACCCAATTTAGTTTGGGTGTCTTTTGTTATGAAAACGAAGCGAGTATTTATTTACCACACAAAAAGCCCAACAAGCATAGCGCTTAATAAAGAAACAGCCATCCCGCTCACAAGAAGTTTCCAAACATTTTTACCGATTATTGCTGATTTTTCCCCGCCAAATAATGAATTGAAAGTTCCGTAAATCATACCTACTGTACTAAAGTTAGCAAAAGAAGCTAGAAACGTTGTTGCAACGGCAATCGTATGAGGTTGTAAAGACTTTAAATTTGATTTTAAATCCATCATGGCAACAAATTCATTCGTTGTTATTTTGATCCCCATTAATTCAGCTACATACATAGCATCTTTTCCTGATAAACCGAGTAAAAAAGCGAAAGGACTAAAGATAATGGAGAAGATTTTTTGAATTGTTAAACCTGTTACGAAAAAGCTTAAAATCCCATTTAAACATGCTGTTAATGCTACATATCCAATTACCATAGCTAAAATAACGATAACCATATTCATCCCGACTAACATACTGTTTGAAATAGTAGAAAAGAAATCTTTTTTTTCATGTTTTGAAGGTGAATAAATAACATCTTCTTCTTGCGTAACTTCTATAGGATTTAAAACATTGGCTAAAATTAATGCGTTAATACAGTTTAAAGGAATAGCACTGAAAATATATGTTGCTGGAACCATTGATAGATAAGCACCAAGAATGGATCCGCTGACGCTACTCATACTCATAATTCCAAAAGTCAACAAACGATTTTCTTTTAACACAGATAATTGATCACGAACAACCGCAAGTGCTTCCGTGTTTCCTAAAAACATCATTTGAATGGAAAAGAAGCTTTCTAACTTTGGTAAACGAGAAATCTTTGAAATAACTGCACCTACTTTATCAATAATCCAAGTTAAGATTCCGAAATACGAAAGAATATCGAAAAAAGTAATAACAAAAATGATAGGAAGTAACGCGCTAAAGAAGAAATCAATGTGTTGATTTTCCATAGCTGAAGGAAATGCAAATCGAATACCTTCATTTGCACAAGATAGTAGCCAACTGAAAAATGACGCGATTTTATTAATGATAATACTGCCGAGCTTCGTGCCTAACATAAACCATGTAATAAAAAGTTCCAATATTATTAGAATAACGATTGGTCTCCATTTTATTTTTCTTTTATTAGGCGAACATAGGAAAACAAATAATATGACAATGAAAATCCCTAACATATTTAATATAAAATGCATGTCAACAACTCCTTGAGGTTTATTATTTGTATATAAAAAAGCCTCTATTCTTCCAAATTTGGATTGTTATCAGAAGTTATGAAGAATGTAAATTATGTTTGGGATCAATTTATTTCAATTAATGTACTAAAAATTAATGTTTATTCGCTTTATAAAGTTATTTATTAGTAATGTAAAGCAACAAAATAAATCTATTGCCGGAATGAAGGACAACTAATACCTGCATCCATTTTTAAATTGTTTAGGTGAAATACCAGTATGCTTTTTAAAGACCTTTGTAAAATGACTTTGGTCGTGAAAATTTAGTAATGTAGAAATTTCGGATATAGAATGTCTCGTATAAGTCATTAACTTTTTTGACTCATCCACTTTAGCGCGCTGAATATAGTCATTTAGAGAAATTCCAACTTCTTTTTTGAAAAGGGAAGATAGATAACTAGGGTTTAATGTGACTATTTCTGCAAGGATATTTAGTGTAATATCACCATAAAGATGAGTGAATATATAATTTTGACATACGTTTATAGGTTTTGAATGTTGCTGCATTGTACCATTTTTGACACGTTCTGCAAACTCGAGTAAAGCATTCTCCAAAAAAGGGGGAATAGCTTCATTTTTATGTATTTCTTCAAGTTTTTGTATAAATAAATCACTAAGAGTATATGCGATTTCAGGGAAAAGTCCTCCTTCTATAGCAGATCTAGTTGCAAGTGTAATGGCTGCAATGGCGGAGTTCTTTTGGCTTCGAAGGTGACTTGTCTTTGATAACACCCCAAGCTCTCCTGATTCAGGTAATCTCCTTAGATTTTTAATTAAATCCTCCTTTTTCCCTTGCTTTATACACTCAAATATTTTCCTCTCAGCTAGTGGATCGATATGAGTTAATGTACTTTGTCGTTGTTCCGATATATGTATATCAGGCTGTTCAATTTCAAAATCATTCTTTTTTAACAGTATATTTTTTTGCAAAATATCAGCAACATCTAATTTTTGTTGATACAGCATGTAATAAAGTACTAAACTTATATTTAAAAAACTCAAATTATTTAATACGGGTAGAGAACGATAATATCGAATCATTTCTTCTTTGTCTATTTTTAGTTGAAGATCATTAACAATTCCTTTAATTGATGTTTCTGTTAGCCTGGAATAAAGGACTGGTCCAACAATGATATTACCACTAATTTGGTCGTTCAAACGCAGATTAATTGCGAAAAAATTTTCGAGAAAGGCAGTCTCTTCTAGTGATGGAAAAGTATAGGGAGGCTGTTCCTTAAATAGTTCATTAAGTATCGCCTCTTTTGAAGAATACATAGGGTTATGCTGAATATTGGACGAGATTTCAAATACTAAATCTCCTTTGTTATTAAGAAAATAGATAGGTGTTTTATGTATGTCAAAGACTAGTTTACAAATATAATATAAATCCTCTAGTTTGGAGCAATTCATTATTTTAACCTCTATCCTTTAAAAATTAGCTAAATTTTTTACAAGTATTCTAAAAAATATACCATAATATCTAAAAAATAATAATTATAATAACCTTAAGAAAGCGTTTACTTAATTATTTTTAGGAGGGCTACCATGAAAAGGGATATTAAGAAAATCATTTCACAAATGACATTAGAAGAAAAGGCAAGTCTATGTTCTGGATTAGACTTTTGGAATACAAAAGGGATTGAGCGATTAGGAATTCCTTCTATTATGGTAACTGATGGGCCACATGGGCTTAGAAAACAGGCAGAAGGAGCAGATCACTTAGGGATTTATAACAGTATTCCATCGACTTGTTTCCCATCAGCAGTAGGATTAGCAAGTACATGGAATAAAGACTTAATAAATGAAGTAGGAGTTGCGCTAGGAGAAGAATGTCAGGCGGAAAATGTAGGTGTTCTCCTTGGGCCAGGTGCAAATATTAAACGTTCGCCGCTATGCGGAAGAAACTTTGAATATTTTTCAGAGGATCCGTATTTATCATCACAAATGGCTGTAAATCATGTTAAAGGCGTACAAAGCCAAGGAATTGGAACATCATTAAAACATTTCGCTGCTAATAATCAAGAGCATCGCAGAATGTCTGTAGATACAATTGTTGATGAAAGAACATTGCGTGAAATCTATCTTGCTAGTTTTGAAGATGTTATTAAGGAAGCACAGCCTTGGACAGTAATGTGTGCTTACAACAAAGTAAATGGTGAATATGCTTCGGAAAATAAATATCTGTTAAATGATATTTTAAAAGATGAATGGGGATTTGAGGGCTTTGTCGTATCTGATTGGGGCGCAGTAAATGAGCGTGTCGCAAGTTTAGCGAACGGTTTGGAGTTAGAAATGCCTTCAAGCTTTGGAATTGGTGAGAAGAAAATTATTGAAGCAATTAATTGTGGTAAGCTATGTGTAGAAAAGCTTGACCAAGCAGTTGAGCGTCTTCTTTACATTATTTTTAAAGCCGCTGATAACCAATTAGAAAACGCTATGTATAGTAAGGACGAGCATCATCAGCTTGCAAGAGAAGTTGCAAGTGAAAGTATGGTTATGTTAAAAAATGAAGATTCCATCCTTCCATTGAAAAAAGAGGGAACGGTAGCAGTAATTGGAGGATTTGCAAAGCAACCACGTTATCAAGGCGGTGGAAGTTCTCATATTAATCCAACAAAGCTTGAAAGTATTCTCGAAGAAATTGAAACGGTATCAGGTGAAAAAACGAACATATTGTTTGCCAAAGGTTATGATATTGCAAGTGATGATGTAAATGAAAGCATGGTTAATGAAGCGAAAAAAATAGCAGAGCGAGCAGATACAGCGGTCCTTTTCGTTGGACTTCCAGATCGTTATGAATCTGAAGGCTTTGATCGAAAACATTTACAGATGCCAGAAAATCACGTGCAATTAATTGAGGCTATTGCTGAAGTTCAAAGTAATATCGTTGTAGTTTTAAGTAACGGTGCACCAATTGAAATGCCTTGGATAGGTAAAGTAAAAGGAATACTTGAAGGCTATTTAGGTGGTCAAGCATTAGGCGGAGCGATTGCTGATTTATTATTTGGTGATGCGAACCCAAGCGGAAAATTAGCGGAAACATTCCCGAAAGTTTTAAGCGATAACCCTTCTTACTTAAACTTCCCTGGTGAAGGTGACAAAGTGGAATACAAAGAAGGCGTGTTCGTAGGATACCGTTATTACGATACGAAAAATATTGAACCATTGTTCCCATTTGGTTTTGGATTAAGCTATACAAACTTTGAGTATAGTAATCTTTCAATTAATAAGAAAGAAATAAAGGATATAGAGACTGTTTCTGTAAGTGTAAACGTGAAAAATATTGGTAGTACAGCAGGTAAAGAAATTGTTCAGCTTTATATAAAAGATGTTGAAAGCACAATGATTCGTCCTGAAAAAGAACTAAAAGGATTTGAAAAAGTGGAATTGCAGCCGGGAGAAGAAAAAATGGTTAGCTTTACTTTAAATAAAAGATCATTTGCTTATTATAATGTTGAATTGAAAGATTGGCATGTTGAAACAGGTGAATTCGAAATTTTAGTAGGAAAGTCTTCAAGAGAGATAATTTTACATGATAGCATATATGTTCAATCAACGACTATAATCCGAAAACCAGTACATCGTAATACTTTACTAGGGGACATATTTGCGGACCAAGTTTTAGCACCAATTGCAAAAGAGCTTATAGAAAAGGCATTAAAAGACAGCCCGTTTGGTAGTATGGCTGAAGGGGATAGTGATACTTCTGAAATGATGGGTGCTATGCTAAACTACATGCCGTTACGAGCGTTAGTGAACTTTAGCGCAGGTGCTTTTACAGAAGAAATGTTAAGTGGAATAATTGTGCTATTAAATGATGCGCAGATGAATCGATAAGTGGTGAATGAATTTTAATTACGATCAAAAAATTTATAATCAATAAAAAACGTAGTTTACAACTAAACTACGTTTTTTTGCGTTCAATGAATTATTGAATTTAAAGGATTGTAAGTATAAAAAGTTTAAAATTCTAAAAAAATAGAAGGTTTAGTTCGAAAAAAATAGAATTCAATACATAGCAAACAAGGAGGGGATAAAATGGAAGTCTTTCACGTAACGAGTAGAAAAAGGGAAACATACAACATTCAAATGAAGTATTCGATACTTTTCGAATGTGCACTTGGCATTGCGGCAATTACTCATAAGAGGTTAATAGACACGCTCGAAAAATCTCAAAGCGAATGGGAAGAAATTAGGGAATCATTAACAAAAGAGATGAGAGAACATTTACAGTTTGTCGAAGAACATAATACGTGGAAAGCGTTGCTACAGTTATTGTATGAAGGGGATTTTCAAGACTTATCGCAGTTTAATGCTAAAATTGATTCGCTTTCAGAAGAAGAGTTGAAGTATATATGTTTACCATTTTTAGGAGAAAAGTATCAAGAAACAAGACGATTAGCGGCAAGGGGAGACGTATGTGCAATACACGAACTAAAGGAACTAACACATGACCATCAGTTTTTCGCTACGTATATTGGCTTTATATGTGATGTAGATGTACAAGAACTAAAAAATCACTTAATCGCTGTAATGACAGGATGGTATGAGAGTGTTATTAAAAAAGAGGAGGAAGAAATTCTTTCTATATTAGAGCGAGACTATGAAGCAAAGAATGAAATGAATAAAAAGATGAAACCAGAAGAGTTTGTCGAGTGGGCCACTGGTGGAGTGAACTATATGCCAGAACCAAGTGTTCATCACGTACTTCTTATCCCGCAAATGACGTACAGACCGTGGAATATAGAAGCTGATATTGAAGATACGAAAGTATTTCATTATCCAGTTGCGAACGAAAGCATACATCCTGAAGATCCATATGGACCAAATTATTTTTTAGTTCAAAAACATAAGGCTCTTGGGGATGAAGCGAGATTACGCATTGTAAAAATGTTGTTTGAAAAAGAACGCACATTGCAGGAAATAACGGAAAGATTGCAACTTGGTAAATCGACAGTACATCATCATTTGAAACTGTTACGTGCAGCTAAGCTAGTTGATATACACGATGGAAAATATGTATTGAGGAAGAAAGCAGTGCAGTCGTTAGCGAAAGAATTAGAAGCGTTTTTGAATAGATAATATACAACGAGAATGTACATAAAGGGAGGAATTTAATAGAAAAGTTGG
This sequence comes from Bacillus cereus group sp. BfR-BA-01383, assembly GCF_022663495.1. NCBI lineage: Bacteria > Bacillati > Bacillota > Bacilli > Caryophanales > Bacillaceae > Bacillus > Bacillus cereus group sp. BfR-BA-01383. The sequence continues at coordinate 80,087 of NZ_JAKUFP010000004.1, read as the reverse complement.
TGAGTTATAGTGAAAAGCGTATTGAAAAATCGTTCGTTCTTTTTTATGTGGATTGGTAGCGCGATTTCAGAATTAGGTGGGGCTTTCGGAACGTTATGTAATTCCATTCTTGTATATGAGTTAATAGGATCGAAAACGGCGTTAAGCAGTATGTGGTTATTATATTTTATCCCGTCTCTCATACTACAACTAATAAGTGGCCCATTCATAGATAAATGGAGCCGAAAGTGGATTATGATTTTTTCACAATGGATACGGGCAACTGTTTTCTTACTACCTTTAATCATGCTAATTAGTAGCAGTATAGAAGTTTGGCACGTGTATGTCGTTCAAATCATAATCGGGCTCATTACGCCGCTTTATACACCCGCAAGTCAAGCAATCACACCGAGCATTGTAAGTAAAGAGCACCTTCAAGATGCAAATGGGTATATTGATGGAATGACTCGCCTTATGATGTTTCTTGCGCCAGTATTAGGTGGTATCGTTATTAAATTCATTGGGCTCAAATTAACGATATTTTTTGTTTGCGTTTGTTTATTTATAAGTGGAGGTTTGTTATTTTTTATAAAAGAAGCAAGGGTAAAACAAGAACTAAGAAAAACGTGGCTTGAACAGTTTCTTCACGGTTTTACATATTTTTTTACAAAACCAACAATCGTTTGGCTAGGGGTCTTCCTTACTTTCGTGCAATTCGGAGTAGGAGTAACGATGGTCACAAACCTTCCTTATATAAAAGATGAGCTGTCAGCGGGATATGCAGAGTACGGTTACTTCCTGGCAGGATTCCCACTTGGTTATGTAGTTGGATCCATGTTAGTTGGAAAAGTAATATATAAAAGTCGGCGCATACTTATGCTGGGAGGATTGTTTGTAGGAGGGCTCACATACATTTCTCTAGGGTTTAATCATAGCATTATCATTGCGATAATAATTGAAGTAATAGCAGGTATTTGCATTGCATTTTTCAATATTCATAACACGACGATATGCCAACAATCAGTCCAAAGCAATATGATAGGAAAAGTATTTTCAGTGCGATTATTTTTCATACGATCCGCTATGCCCTTAGGTGTGTTATTAGGAGGAATACTGAGTGAAATGTGGGGAGTGAGAGTATTATACCTTATCATCGGTTCGATTATATGTGTCACTTCTTTAATCGGGATAGTACTTCCGTATTTTAAATTTTTAGATGAGCCGATTGAAGGGAAATCTGCATAATTCTAAAAACTTAAAATTTTATAATTGAAAATAATTATCATAATCAATTATAATAAAAGAATACTAGTATTCGTATTACAAAGAAGGAGTGGGAAATATGTTTATCGAAACGAAGACATTTACAGTAAAAGAAGGTACATCAAATATAGTTGTAGAACATTTCACTGGAGAAGGTATTATTGAAAAATTTGAAGGCTTCATCGACTTAAGTGTTCTCGTGAAAAAAGTAAGACGCGGAGACGAAGAAGTAGTCGTAATGATTCGCTGGGAATCTGAAGAAGCTTGGAAAAACTGGGAAACGAGTGAAGAACATTTAGCTGGACATAGAGCAAGCCGTGGTAAACCAAAACCAGATCATATCATTAACGTTGAACATGGTGTTTATTATGTGAAATCATCGAAAGCGGCTTATCAGCAGTCGTAAAATATAAGTAGAGGATACATGTTGTAGAAGCTAACATGTATCCTCTTTTTTAGTACTGGGAGAATAGGAATGATAGAAAGTTTTTCATTCATTACAAATGTTTCATTGAAAAAACGTTCTAGACGATAAAAAAAAGTATTAGACTATTAAAAAATGAACACTTGAATACACCCCTTTAACATTCAGGTGTTATTAATATGGGGCAATATATTATCGTATAACCCTTGTTTAAAAGGAGATGAGTGAATGAAGTTGAATCATTTGAATCTATGTGTTGATGATTTATCAGAAGCGAGACATTTCTTTGAAACATTTTTTGATTTTCAATTTTTGGAGCAAAAGGGAAAGGCACTTGTAGTAATGAGTGATGAGAGTGGATTTATACTTGTGCTAAGTGATCCAAAAGCATTTAAGGGGAATAAGGAAGTTATGTATCCGGAAGCTTTTCATATTGGTTTTTTGGTGGAAACTTCAAGTGAAGTTGATCAAGCATATAATCGTTTAGTAGCTGGAGGCATTGAAATAGACAAGGAACCTTATACAATGAGAGGTAGTAGTTATGGTTTTTATTTTTCAGTATTTAATGGCTTGTTAATTGAAGTTTCTTGTCTTGATTATAGAGAAGGTAAGAAAGTTTCAAAACATAATGATGCTCATCAAGATTAATTGTTTGAATGGGTCTGTTATCATTTGAATAATTTCTTTAATGGAACACCAAAGTAGAAAAGAAGCGTCTTTTAGTCAAAAATTCGACTTAAGAGACAGCTTCTATTTTTATTAATCCAACCGAATTTCAAATTCAAGTACAGCTTGATCTTTCATAAACGGCATACTTCGGTCTTTAAATCGTAAGCTTATTCCAGATAGATTATCAGGAAGAACTGGAGATACAACGAAATGATGACTCATATGTCCATCTGTGCCGCCACTACCTTCTGACCAGCAATCGTATGTATCATTTATTGATAATTGAAAGAAATTATGAGGCTTATCTTCATTAAAAACTTCATTCGTGGAATCCCAATCGCTAAACAAATAAACTACACTAGCATTTGAGTATTGACGAATAAAGGTAACAGTATACATGATGCCTTTATGTTCATAGGTTTTAAAAACAGGTATATGTTTTAGAAACTTAGCTGGTTCAACGCGAGGTTTAAATTCTTCTTCGTCCATCATGGAAGAGAATAATGAATTTATATAATCTGGATACAATCCGTATTGCTTCGCCCAATTATAAATTGCTTCATCATGTGGAAAGCCTGGATTCCCATTTGAAAGTTCTTTTCGTTCTTTTAATAGGGCGCAAATTTTTTCATCGATTGAGTATAAGCGTTCATCATAATGATCGGTAGGGCGTTCAAAAGTCATTCGTTGCATAATCATTCCGCCTTTTCTATAGTTTAACAAAAAAGACAGACTAATATATAGTCTGTCTTTTTACATTAATTCTTCACATCACCATAAAGTTCCAGCGCCTCTTTCACATTCAATCCATTCTTCACAATACCATGTATCGCTTGAATCATCGCAGCTGGATGTTCGGATTGCCATATGTTTCGGCCCATGTCTACGCCGATGGCACCTTCTTGCAGCGCATTGTACGTAATGTTTAATGCGTCTTCGATTGAATCTAGTTTCGGTCCGCCGGCGATGACGACTGGTGCAGGGCATGTGCTCGTAATTTTTTCGAATCCTTCGCAGTAGTACGTTTTAATAATGTCAGCGCCCATTTCAACACATACGCGAGAAGCAAGTGCTAGAAATCGAGCTTCACGTTTTTGTAGTTCTTTTGCGACTGCGGTAATACCGAGAACTGGCAGGCCGTAATCGTGAGCTTCTGAAACTACGTTTGCGAGATTCGTAACGGTTTGTGTTTCATAGTCTGATCCGACGAAAACAGAAACGCCGACGCCAATTGCGTTTTGTTTAACCGCTTCTTTTACAGGTGTAACAATTGTTTCATTCGCTAAATCTTTACCAATGACAGTAGCTCCGCCTGATACACGCATTACCATCGGTGTGTTGCAGTTTTCAGGAATACAAGAGCTAAGTACACCGCGCGTTAAAAAGAGGGAGTCTGTATAAGGAAGCAAGTTTTTAACTGTCTCAAGTGGTTGTTCTAGTCCGTGAATTGGTCCTAAGAAATAGCCGTGGTCTATCGCTAACATTACCGCTCTACCATCAGGTAAAATTGTATTTAATCGATTTTTAAATCCCCAAGTCATTAGGAATCACTCCTTCGTTAATGTTGGATTTTTCGTTTGTACAGTATCTTTATTTGGTAAATGTGGTGACTTTATAAAAACAGCTTTAAAAGGTTTGTCAGAATGGTTAATAAGATAGTGAGATTCATGAGGGCGAACTTGCAGGACATCGCCTTGTTTAATTGGAACTCTTTCATTATTTACATAGAAATCTATTTCACCTTCTAATGCATAAAAAACTTCTTCACATGTTGTATGAAAATGGTTTTGAAATTCTTGTCCAGGCTGGATTACGACAAGGCCTAAATCAATATTTGGACCTTGTATTAAATATTTTGGTCCGTTATCACCGAAACGATAGGAGAAGTCATTTTCATTCACTTTCAGCATACATTTCACTCCTTTATCCCGAATTAACGGGCAGTAAAACTTCCATCTTAAAATTTGGCTGGAGCAAAGAAGTTAGGTGGGAGATCAACTGCCCGTAAACGCCCGATTGGTTCAACTAATAATCAGTGGGGGGGGAACAAAACCCCCACTGATTAAAGTTTCACTTTATGTAATGTGTTACAGAGCACCTGGTGCAATCCACATATGTGATGTGAGTCCTTTATCGGCTAAAGCGAGCTGACTGTCATACACAGTTTTCCATGTTTCATAGAACTCCTTATATAGTTCGTGATTTTCAGTAATTGGCTCGAATATGTTTTCCCACTGTACAAACTGTATAGCGGTTTCTTCCATAGAATTATATATTCCAGCGCCAACTCCGGCAGCAATTGCAGTTCCTAAAGCAGCTGCTTCTTTTACTACTGGTACTTTTACAGGAATGCCGAGTACGTCTGATAGAATTTGTGGCCATAGTTTTCCTTTAGCGGCACCCCCAGCAAAAATGACTTCGGAAGGGAACGTACCTGTAATATTTTCAATTAGTTTTAAGTTGCCAAGTGTAACGAAGGCGGCATTTTCTTCAATAGCGCGGAACAATTCTTTTTTACCGCATTTGTCAGCGTCTAAACTTAAATTTAAAAAAGAAGGTGCGGCATGACGCCAAGAAATGTAGTTCATGACGTTTGAAAAAGTAGGGATAATGCCATGTGATCCGACCGGAACATCTTTCGCTTGTTCTTCTAATAATTCATATGCATCTACACCGAGTTTTTCAGCAAGTTTCTTTTCTTCTTGGCAAAAAGCATCTCGAAACCAGCGCATAACAAGACCAGGGAAAAAGGCGATCGTTTCATATTGCCATAAGTTCGGAACGACGTGACAATTCACACGAATTGCAGCTTGTGGATCCGTTATCGGCTCTGTAATATTCACTTCTTGTTGCCAAAAACTGCCCCCGCATATGAATGTTTGATTTGACTTAACAACTCCAGTTCCGAGTGATGCCATTTGTGCATCACCGCCGCCAGCGACGACAGGAATCCCTTCCCGTAAACCAGTTAATACGGAACACTCTTTCGTAACATTACCGATTACAGTGCCAGCTTCATTTACTTTTGGTGAAAAAGGCAGAGTTAAACCACACTCCTTAGCGACATCGTTATCCCAAACTCTATTTTGTAAGTCAAAAATACCGGATGTACACCCGTTGGAAGAATCGATTTGTAGTACGCCGCTTAATTTATATAAAATCCAATCATTTAGCATCGTAAAAGAATGAATATTGCTATAGACTTCGGGTTCATGTTTTTTAATCCAAAGTAGACGAGGTAAAGCGCCTAATGAAAAGGTTTGCCCAGATCTTTTATATAAATCTTCCTCAAGATGTGAGCGGATTTCTTTTAGTTCGCTAACTTCAGCGGATGCACGCCCATCAACATTTGCACAGGTCCATATTTCTTGCCCGTTTTTATCGTATAGAACAAAACCTTCACGCATACTTGTAGCGCTAATAGCTTGAATAGAAGAGGGAGATATATTACTTTTCTGCATAACTTCTTTCGTGCACTGTTGTACAAGCTGCCAGTTTTCTTTTACATCAAAATTCATAGAGCCTGGGTAACGAGAGTCAGATTTATGAATCCATTCTTTTTGACTTACAGCAATTTGATTGCCATGTAAATCAAAAAGAACTGCTCGAATGCTTCCTGTACCAGCATCGAAAGCTAATAAAGTAGACATTAAGAATCACCGTCCTTTCGTAATAAAGAGAGCGCTGTTTCTTCATCAGTAATTAATGTATGAATAAACTTCCCTTTTAAAGCCCCATAAATGGCGTCTATCTTATGAATGCCTCCAGCAACACCAACGATATGATTCATATTGCGCAAAATAGAGAGAGGCGTGCCAATTAGGCGGTTGTGATGCGGAAGATTTAATAAATTTCCATTCGTATTATAAAACTGTCCTAAAATATCGCCAACACCGTGTTGGCTACGAATATATGTCATTTCACGTAGCGTTAATTTTTCTTCTTTCACAATAGTGGCATCTTGAGATAAACCGCCAATACCGACAACTGCCGTTTGAGCAAGTGAAGCAACATGAAGCATATCTTTCACACTCGGTTCTGATAGAATGCTTTGTGCCATTTCAGTTGTAGATGCTAGAAACGGCGTAGGGATAATGTGAAGATCGCCTTGCATGTAGTGTAAATAGTTTTGTTTTCTCGGGAGATAGTGATTTACTCCGCCTGTTAGTGTTACGATTGAAAGGTTTATAGAACTTTCAAAATGAATGTTTTCTAGCATTTTGCTAATTGTTTTTCCCCAGCCAATACCGAGTAAATCTCCTTGCTGGAGCTGGGTTTCTAAATATTGTGCAGCAGCTTTTCCGAGAGAAGCGGCATAATCGTCTATTGGAGTAGGGATAATGAAAGCATCTTTTAAATGGAATTTTTTCATTAGGTCACGTTCAATGCTTAAACAGTGTAAACCAGTTCCTTTTATGTGAAATGTCACGATACCTTCACTGCGTGCTTTATCTAATAACCGAACCACTTTATTTCTTGAAATGTGAAGAAGTGAGGCGATCTCTTGTTGTGTTAATTGATCTTTATAATAGTACCAAGCTACTTTTGTTAATAAATTTTCTTCAAAGTTCAGCTGTGACATACTCTTCATCCCTTTCAACAATTGACCAATGCTTAAACATATGTGCCGTATATTTTGTTTATTCCAGTTGAAACGATTAATAGTCTGGTGAAAAAAGTGTTCTAGATATGAAAAAAGGAATATACAATGCTACAAAACAAGTAGAACAAATAATCATTTTCTCAAAAAATGTTCTGCATAAAGGCAGGTGACATCATGTGGAGAACGTGCCCTTATTACAAGTAAAGAAAATGAGTAAGGCGTTTTCAAATCAACTTGTACTAAAAGAAGTGAACTTACAAGTAGAGCGTGGTGATATATACGCTTTAGTTGGGGGAAATGGTGCTGGAAAATCAACATTAATGAAAATATTAACGGGTTTATATTCGTATGATAGTGGAGAAATGTATGTAAAAGGTATGAGGCAGCAGTTTGCAAATCCAAAAGAAGCACACCGAGAAGGTATTTACTTAATACCACAAGAACCTCTCATTTTTCCGCATATGACCATTGAAGAAAATATATGTATTGGACTAAAGGGGACTAGAAAGAAACTAAAGGTAAAAGTTCAGCAATTAATTGCCAGTTTAGGTTGGAATATTGACCTGAATGAGCTAGGGGGATCGCTATCCATTGCACAGCAACAATTAGTAGAAATCGTTAGAGGATTAATACGAGAAGCAGAGATTCTTATATTAGATGAGCCAACATCGACATTAACAACTCACGAAATGAAGAGTCTTTTTGTGTTGCTGAAAAGTTTACAAGAAAAAGGAATTGGAATGATATACATTACGCATCGCTTTCCAGAAATTTTTGAAATTGCCAATAAAGTAGCGATATTACGTGATGGAATGATTACAAACCAAGGGGATGTATGTGATTATACATATGACATATTGATGGAGGGGCTATTGCCAAAAGGGTATAAGCAGAAAGAGAAAAAAGAAGTAGTTCACGAGACAGAAAGGACGGAAAAAATATTAGAAGTGATTGATGTGAATGGTCACGCATTTGAAAATATATCATTCACTGTACATGCTGGAGAAATTGTAGGTATTGCTGGCATTGTTGGATCAGGTAGAACGGAATTAGCAGAAGCGATATTTGGATTGAAATCTATAAAATTAGGTTCAATTTTGTTAGAAGGAAAATCAATTGATACATGTTCTTTACATAAAAGGATAAGCGAAGGACTAGTTTACGTGCCAGAGGATCGGGCGAGAAACGGGATTTTTTCAATTGCATCTGTGAAAGAAAATATGACAGCAGCATGTTTACAGCAAAATAATCGTTTTTTTATTAATCAAGAAAAAGAAAGCGCTTTAGTAAAGTCGTTTATAGAACAGTTCCGAATTGTTGTATCGAATATAAATGAAGAACTGGCATCTTTATCGGGAGGTAATCAGCAAAAAGTCGTGCTTACGAAATATCTCGCATGTAATCCAAAAATTATTATTCTCGATGAACCGACACGTGGCATTGATGCGAAAGCAAGGCTTGAAGTGTATGAGACGATAGAGAAAATGAAGAGGGAAGGACTCGCTGTATTATTCATTTCTTCAGATGTTGAGGAAATAGTCCAATTAGCAAACCGTGTATATGTAATGCGAAATGGGCAATTTGTTTCTCATTTGGAGAAAGAACAAATAAGTGTAGATGAAGTTACACGTCTTGCATACGGAGGTGTAACGGAATGAAGCGTATGTTTAAAATGCACGAAACATCTATCATACTGTTATTACTAATTTATATAGCCATAGTTGGAATAATAAATCCTAGTTTTGTTCAATTTAACTCGTTATCTTTAGTAATGAAATCAAGTGTTATTTTAGTCGTTCTAGCAATTGGCCAATCTTTCGTCTTATTCACGAAAAATATAGACGTATCAGTTGGCTCGATTATGGGAATAAGCGCGGCGGTTTGCGGAATGATGTTAACGAATGGCTATAGTGCATTTTTGTCTATATTTGCTGCTATTTTACTTGGCGCTATTATCGGTTTCGTAAACGGGATTGGTGTGGCAAAGTTTCGGGTACCGGCCATCATTATGACGTTAGGCATGCTAGGAATCATTAGAGGTGCGATGTTAATCTTCACAGGCGGAAAGTGGATTGAAGATATTCCAAACGATTTTAAGCAGCTGTCATCCCTCGTTATACTTGGCTTGCCAATCACAGTATGGAGTGTTCTTATTATTTTATTACTACTATATTTCTTTTTAATGAAAGTACCATACGGAAGGTACTTCTATGCGGTTGGTGATAATGAAGACGGTGCGAGACTTATTGGAATACCTGTAAATAAAGTAAAGATATACGCTTTTATGATTTCAGGCATAAGTGCCGGGCTTGCTGGTTGCATATTTGTTATGAATATCGGGTTCGTTCCAAATCAAACAGGTACAGGATTAGAATTACAAGTAATCGCCGCCGCTGTACTAGGAGGGATTCATTTAAAAGGAGGAACAGGATCTATATTTGGAGCCGCATTAGGAGCATTATTTTTAGAAACAATAAGCAGTTCACTCGTCTTTTTAAAGATACCAGCATTTTGGAATAATGCTATTTCAGGTTTTTTATTATTACTTATCATCATATTGGATAGTGTTATGAAAAAGTGGAAATCAGAAAGGAGGATGAATCTATGAAGTATTTTTACAGATGGGAAGGTGTTCTAATCGTATTGCTTCTTATAGAATTCATTCTCTTTAGTTTTCTAAATAGTGATTTTTTCAACGTAAGTAATCTCCTTTTTAGTACAAATGATTTTCTATTTATAGCAATTGCGGCGGTACCAATGACTTTCGTTATTGTAACAGGAGGAATTGACGTATCAGTTGGCTCTATAATGGGGCTCACTTCGATTTTGATTGGTGTACTTTGGATGAACGGAATACCTATTTTGCTAGCCGTCATAATCTCCTTAATAATTAGTTGTTTAGCAGGCGCTTTAAACGGACTCATTATAAAAATGACAGATGTAGAACCACTTGTTGTTACACTCGGAACGATGTTTTTATACGGAGGAATTGCACTCGTTATTTCAGGAGGCTCAGGTGCTTCCGGATACGAAGGGATTAGTGGTTTACCTGACGCTTATGTACAACTAGCTAATGGTAGTTTTATAAGTATACCAAATTTATTATGGTTACTCATATTATTAACAGTTGCCTTTACGGTATTGTTTCACCGAACGATATATGGGCGCCATGTAAAACTAACAGGGGCGAATGAAGATGCAGCGAAATACACCGGGATCAAAACGAAAAAAGTAGTTATCATTGCTTACATACTTTCTGGGTTAGGAGGTGGATTAGGGGGAGCTTTCTTAACTGCATATTTCGGTTCCGCACGTGCTGATATTGGAAGTGAAACAATTTTACCAATCATTACGGCAGTCGTATTAGGCGGAACACTTATTACAGGTGGAAAAGGTAGTATTTTTGGTACTGTACTTGCTAGTATTTTCATTGGACTTATGCAGTACGGTCTACAAATGACAGGTTTAACAAATGAACAATCTAATGTAGTAATTGGTATTATCCTTATTCTTTCAGTTATTATGAGACATTTCAAATTACATCTATTCACAATGGGGAAAAGAAGGAATTTGCATAAGGGGGAAATGTCATGAAGAGAAAACTGAGGATTGTATTGATTGTATGTATTTGTTTAATCGGTTTAATTGCTTGCTCTAGTCAAACGGCAGATAAGAAAAAAGCAGATGATGTGAAATTTGCATTCATTCCTAAATTAACTGGAGTTGGTTTCTTCACATCGGGCGGTGAAGGAGCAAAAGAGATGGGGGATAAGTTAGGCGTACAAGTGAAGTATGATGGACCGTCTGAAGCGAGCGTATCAGGTCAAGTAAAATATATAAATAATTTTATTAACCAAAACTACGATGTGATTATGGTTTCATCTACGTCAGTGGATGGACTATCGCAATCACTGCAACGTGCTAAGAAAAAGGGGATGACGGTGTTAACGTGGGATTCTGATGTGAATCCGAAAGATCGTTCTTTTTATATAAGCCAAGGAACGCCAGACCAACTTGCTAATTTATTAATAGAAATGACTTCAAAGCAAATTGGAGATAAAGGGAAAGTAGCATTCTTTTATTCTAGCCCAACAGTAACAGATCAAAACCAATGGGTAACGAAAGCGAAAGAAATTATTAAAAAGAAATATCCGAACTGGGAAATTGTAACGACGCAGTACGGTGAGAATAATGCACAAAAATCGTTATCAGTAGGGGAGAATATATTAAAAACGTATCCTGATATTAATGCGGTTATTTGTCCAGATGCAACGGCACTTCCGGCAATGGCGCAAGCAGCTGAAAATTTGAAAATGGATAAAAAAGTAGTTGTAACAGGGTTTTCTACGCCAAACGTCATGCGCGATTATGTAAAACGAGGAACAGTACAGCAATTCGGACTATGGGATGTAAAACAACAAGGTGCACTCGCTACGTATGTTGCAAATGAAATTGTTGTAAAAGGGAAGAAGCTAAAAGTAGGGGATAGCTTCGAAGTAAAAGGAGTTGGCAAAGTGAAGGTAGAGCCAAACTCTATTCAGGGATATGACTATGAGGCGGAAGGAAACGGAATTATCGTACTTCCAGAACGAGTCGTATTTACAAAGGATAATATTGATAAGTACGATTTCTAGAAACGAAAAAACGTCCGAATATATCGGACGTTTTTTGATCTCTTCATTAATTATGAACAGTTTCTTTTTCGTTTAATCCAAGTGCACGTCCTGTAGAAGCGTGTAAATCTTGGAATAGCTTTGGATTTTCAGTTAGTGAAATGCCATAAGAAGGGATCATTTCTTTTATTTTTGAATCCCATTCAAGCATACGGCCTGGGAAGCATTTTTCTAATACTTCAAGCATGACGTGAACGGCAGTAGAAGCACCTGGAGAAGCGCCAAGTAACGCAGCGATTGATCCGTCAGCCGCACTAACAACTTCTGTACCGAATTGAAGCGTTCCTTTACCGCCAGCATCAGTATCTTTAATTACTTGCACACGTTGCCCAGCAACTACAATATCCCAATCTTCACTTTTCGCATTTGGAATAAACTCACGTAATTCTTCCATACGCTTTTCGTGTGACAACATAACTTGCTGAATTAAGTATTTTGTTAATCCCATTTCTTTTACACCAGCTGCTAACATCGTTAAGACGTTATTTGGTTTTACAGAGCCAATTAAATCAAGGTTTGAACCAGTTTTTAAGAATTTAGGTGAAAAACCTGCAAATGGTCCAAACAGTAAAGCTTTCTTATTGTCTATATATCTCGTATCCAGATGAGGAACAGACATTGGCGGAGCGCCAACTTTAGCTTTACCGTATACTTTTGCATGATGTTGCTCAACAACTTTTTGATTTTTACATACCATAAATAGTCCACTTACTGGGAATCCACCGATATGTTTTGATTCAGGAATACCCGTCTTTTGTAGTAGAGGTAGACTACCACCACCGCCGCCAATAAAGACGAATTTTGCAGTGTGATGCTCGATTTTTCCACTGTTCATATCATGTACTTTTACATCCCACAAACCGTTCTTTGTGCGTTTAATATTTTCAACGCTATGCTTGTAGTTTAGCTCGACATTTTTAGTTTGTAAGTAATCAAACAACATGCGTGTTAATGCACCAAAGTTAACATCTGTTCCAGAGTCAATTTTCGTTGCAGCGATCGGTTCATTCGATGTACGGCCGTCCATAATGAGTGGAAGCCATTTTTTTAATGTTTCAGGAGCATCAGAAAATTCCATTCCTTGGAATAGCGGATTTTTTGAAAGCGCTTCAAAACGATTTTTTAGAAACTCTACATTTTTTTCCCCTTGTACTAAACTCATATGAGGTAGTGGCATAATAAAATCTTGCGGGTTGCGAATTAAATTTCTTTTTACAAGATATGCCCAAAATTGTCTTGAAAGCTGGAATTGCTCATTCACTTTTACAGCCTTATTAATATCTATAGATCCGTCAGATTTTTCGGAAGTATAGTTAAGTTCGCATAGCGCAGAATGCCCTGTACCTGCATTATTCCATTCATTAGAGCTTTCTTCCCCGGCACTCGCGAGTTTTTCAAAAACTTTAATTTCCCATTCTGGTGCTAATTCTTTCAGCAATGAGCCTAACGTTGCACTCATAATTCCTGCACCGATTAAGATAACGTCTGTTTTTTGCTGCATGTTGCTCATGATAATCTCTCCATCCCCTATATTGGCAAAAAAGAGTAGGTGTTTTTTTATGTCTAAGCCGTAAAATTGAAAACACCGCCTAGGCCCCACCTAGGTGTATACCTTTTTTGTCTCAATTATATAACCATCTCATACTCTATTATAATAATTAATAGACTAAAATATCTAGTGTTATCTGATAATTTTAAACTATTTAGTGTTGTATTTGCTAAAATTCTTATTTAACAAGCACTTTTCAGCTAATGAATTGAAAAAATCACAGTTTGAAATTATCTCGAAAAAGCTTACGTACTCCTAAGTGGTTAGGGAATATACCTTTTTATAGAATTTTATTCCTATTAATGGTAAGATTATTCAGAAAAATGAAAAGGTGGGATATCAATGCGTACACAAGAACAAATCGCAAACTTATTTCGAAACTTTTCAATAAAGGAATGTAAAGGATCAAGTGATTTATATGAATATTTATCAATAAACATTGCTGAAGATGAGGAAGTGCTTACACTATCTTCTTATGCTCAAACAGGCCAACCAATCCCAAATTTATTATTAGGCGCAGTACATTATTTATTGCTAAAAGGTAAAGACCATCATTTAAAAACGTATTATAGTAGCGTAGTTGAAAATGCTAATACAAATTTAGATAAAGCTTTTGACCACTTTAAAGATTTCTGTAGTGAGTACCGAGAAGAAATCATTACTTTATTACAAACGAAACTAGTTCAAACAAATGAAGTAAGGAGATGTGCGTACTTATACCCAAGTTTCTGCTACATATTTAACAAAGTGAAGAAACCTTTAGCGTTAATTGAAATTGGTACAAGCTCTGGCTTGCAACTGTTCTGGGACCAATATCGTTATTCGTACGGAACGGATGAAATGTATGGAAATATAAATTCACATGTGCATTTAACTTCTGAAATAAGAGGGGATCATGTGCCTCATTTTCTAAAAGAAAGTCCATCTGTTACAGAAAGAATCGGACTGGATTTGCACGTGAATGATTTACATAATGAGGAAGATTATTTATGGTTACGTGCACTAATTTGGCCAGAACATAAAGAAAGGATTGAAATGTTTGATCAAGCTGCATCTTTAGTGAAAAATGAATCTGTCCAATTAATAGAAGGAGACGGGGTAGAACTGCTGCCATCTATTGTTGAACAAATAAGCGAAGATGCTGTTATCTGCATTTTTCATACACACGTTGCAAATCAAATACCTGAACAAGTAAAACATAAGTTAGAAAAACAAATTCAAGAAATAGGTGCAAAACGTGATGTATTCCACCTTTATAACAACATGTGGGACCGGGACCTTCATATTGATTATTATATTAACGGAAACGAATATCGTGAAACAATCGGAGAAACAGAAGGGCATGGTAGATGGTTTAGCTGGAAGTTTTCGGATAAGACTATATGCTAAAGAAAACCTAATAATTATGGATTTCATCACCAATATTCGTAATTAAAACAGCTGATGGAAGATACTCTGTCAACTGTTTTTTACTTTTTACTAAACTCATTAGGTATCAAAGATAAGCGGAAAATATTCCTTTGCTGTAAGTTGCAAATAGCCCGTGAGATTATCTGCTTACATGAAAGAAGGTGGATAATTTAAATTTTCCCAGTGTCAATACAGACCTTACTGGCTGATCAGCTATATTGCTAGTCCAGAAGATCCGAAGGAAAGTAAATGTTTAAAATGAATATATAATACATGCGAGAAAGAGCACAATTTGATAGGGGGGCTTCAAATGCATAAGGTTGAAAGAATGAATTTGCAGTTAACTAGCCAGGCTCTTCAGGTAATGAATAATGGAATTGCTGTTATAAGACATGATGGAATTATAACATTCAGCAACCAACGATTCTGTAGCATGTTACATAAAAAAGAAAATGAAATAATAGGTAAGCACATATCAACGATTATTCCTGATCGTAAAAAGCAAAATGATAGTTTGTACAAGTACGAGTGTAAGATTGGCAACCAAGAATTTATTGTGAATGAATCCAGTGTATATCAGAGTGGGAAAGAAGATGGGTCAATTATCATTCTGGAAAGTAAGAGAAGAAGTATACAGTCCTTAGAAAGCATCATCAGTCGGTATGAAAATGCCTTAAATTTACTATCTGAGTGTATTCTAGGGGTAAATGAACAAGGCATAGTCAATTTTTTAAGTGGTTCTTATGCACAATTTTTAGGGATTGATGATCCGAAGGAAGCGATTGGTAAGCATTGTACGGAAGTTGTTGAGAATACAAGGATGCATATTATCGTAAAGACGGGACAGGTAGAAATTGGGCATATCCAGCGTATAAGTAATCGGAATATTATCGCAACTCGTATACCTATTGTTAAGGAAGGTAAGATTATTGGTGCGATTGGTAAAATTATGTTTCATGATATACAACAGTTTAAAGCTTTAGGGGATCAGATTAGTGCAATGGAATCAAAGTTATCTTACTATCAAACTGAATTACAGCGGCTGCAAGAAGGTAGGTTGTCCTTTCAAAGTATTATAGGAGAAAGTATGAAAATGAAAGAGGTCAAAACGATGGCCTTGAAGGTTTCTAAAAGTCGGTCTACCGTATTGATAAGAGGAGAGAGTGGTACAGGAAAGGAGCTCTTTGCGCATGCGGTACATCGTGCAAGTCCGCGTGCTAGTGATTCATTTATTCGTTTGAATTGTGCTGCAATTCCGAGGGATCTTTTGGAGGCTGAATTGTTTGGATACGAAGAAGGGGCTTTTACAGGAGCAAAAAAAGGTGGTAAGCCTGGGAAGATTGAGTTAGCCCATAAGGGAACGTTGTTTTTAGATGAGATTGGTGATATGTCTTTGGACATGCAGGTGAAGTTGCTTCGTGTGTTGCAAGAGAAAGAGATTGAAAGAATTGGTGGTACGAAAATCCAAAAGATTGATGTCCGTTTCATTGCGGCGACACATCGAAATCTCCGTGATATGGTGCAAAGAGGGGAATTCAGGGAGGATTTATATTATAGGCTGAATGTGTTTGCGATTGATATTCCTCCGTTACGAGAGAGAAAGGAAGATATGATACATATTACGGAATTCTTAATTCAGAAATTGAACGGGGAGCTGGGGAGTAAGGTTCTTTCATTGGATAAGAGAGTATGGGATATATTCATGGATCATAATTGGCCAGGGAATATTAGGGAGCTAGAGAATGTGTTAGAACGAGCGATGAATGTTATAGAAGGAATGATTATTCAAGTGCATCATCTTCCTGTATATTTGCGAAAAAAAGACTTGGAAGAGGAGTTATATCATGAAATGTATGAAGTGGATCAAGAGAAGAATGAGATGAGTTATTTACTGCAAGAGGAAGTGGAAGCTGCTGAAAAACGTGCGATTAGGAGGGCTTTGGAAAAAACAGTTGGAAACATAAAAGAGGCAGCCGAGCTTTTAGGAATTCATCGGGCCAGCTTGTATCGGAAAATAGAAAGATACGGAATATCATGAAGGAAAGAAAAGGGCAAACAGGCCCTTTTTTTGTTTGTTTTGCAGTAATAAATACTGTCTCTATTTTGCGACATTTTCTTATGGATGCGACACGATTGCTAATATTTGTAGCACAAATGCGACATATGAGAGCGATCATGTAAGGAAGACACAGAGTATGTCCCTCAGAAATAAGTGAATAGGAAATAAGTCGATTTTTGGCATGTTTCTTGCTATATAAATAAAAAGGAATTTAGCAGGAAGGGGATGGAAGTCAATGCTGGAAAATCATAGTTTGCCACATTTTATTATGCAAAGTATCGAAAAAACACCAAGTAAGGTGTATTTACAATTTGAAGAACAAAGGGTCACGTATGAGGAGCTCTATCATCGAATTGCAAGAGCCGCAGCGGGATTTTGTGAGCTCGGTATTCAAAAAGGTGACAAAGTTTGTATTATGCTTCATAACACTCCTGAATATCTGGATGTATGGTTTGCTTTATCTTTTATGGGAGCAATTGCAGTGCCTCTGAATGTGCATTTAAAAGGGGAAGGTTTGCAGTATATTTTATCTCACTCTGATTGTAAGCTAATTATCGTTGATAAGGAATTTGTTCCTCAAATAGCGTCTTGTTTGCCATTTATACAAAGGGAAATTCAAATTGTCGTTTACGGAAATAATGAGAACGCAATTATAACAGGCGATGGTAAGGAACGGCTCGTAATCGAATTAAAAGATGTACTGAATACAAATAATCATCATCCTCCAGCTGAATTTGTTTCATCTTCTTCTATTAACAGTATCCTTTATACCTCTGGAACGACTGGATTACCTAAAGGGGTCATGTTAAGTCATTCTGCCTATGTAAATTCTGCGCAGTCATTTGCCACCTATATGGTTGGCGCGAGTTCGAGAGATATCTTATTTACAGCTCTACCGTTATTTCATATTAACGCCCAGGCCCATACAGTACTCGGTGCTATTTCTTCCAATGCGACTATTGCTCTTGGAAAGCGATTTAGTGCTTCTAGATTTTGGGATGAAATTCGCGATCATGGCGCAACCATTTTTAATTCTTTAGGATCTATGATTCCTATTCTCTGTAAGCAACCAGAAAGGGAAAACGATAATGAAAACTTTGTAAGGGTGACCGCTTGTGCTGCTACGCCTAAGGAATTTTGGAAGCCGTTTGAGGAGAGGTTTGGCGTCCGGATTGTAGAAGGCTACGGATTAACGGAAACGACGGGTTTTTGTGTAACGAATCCATTGAATGCCATTAAGCCGCCTTCTATTGGAAAACCGTATTCTTACGTAGAGACGAAGATTGTCAATGAGGATGGAAATGAAGCACGGACTGGTGAAATTGGAGAGATTTTTATACGTTCGTTACAGGGACAAACATTCATGGAAGGCTACTATAAAATGCCGGATAAAACAGAAGAGGCGATGAAGGAGGGATGGTTCCACACAGGAGATCGCGGTTATCTAGATGAGGAAGGTTACTTATATTTTTGCGATCGAATTAAACAGTGTATCCGGAGACGTGGAGAAAATATCTCCTCTTGGGAAATCGAAAAGGTCGTGAATAATCACCCGAAAGTACTTGAATCAGCGGCCATCGGTGTCCCATCGGATGTGGGAGAAGAGGATGTCAAATTATATGTGATCGCAAAGCAAGGAGAAACGATATCCCATGAAGAGATTATAGATTGGTGTCAAGAACGTATGGCTTACTTCATGGTGCCGCGATATGTTCAGTTCAGTAAATCTTTCCCAAAAACCGCGACGGAACGGATTCAGAAGTTCAAGCTGAAGGCGGAAGGAATCGGTACTGCTTGGGATCGCGAACAGGTCGGCTATGTAATTAAAAGAACGAGTTGATGGGCTGACGTTAGTAAAAGGGATAGTTTTTAACCTCATTACATATTGGAAAGAAGGGATTGAATTGGAAAATAAGCGGGTTGTTACATGGTCCAAAGAAAAAGGAATCGCGACGATTCTCATTGATAATCCTCCTGTGAATGTACTGAGCTGTGCTGTGGTTGAGCAACTGACGGCGGTGGTCGATGAAATTGAACGGGATGATCAAGTAATTGCTGTAATTCTAACTGGCGCTGGAGAAAAGGCTTTCGTTGCAGGAGGGGACATTAAGTCATTTCCGGACTGGATTGGGAAAGGGATTGAATATGCAGAGGAAAAATCATTGTGGCTTCAGAACCCATTAAATAAAATAGAAAGATTGCCGAAGCCTGTAATCGCTGCTATTAACGGATTAGCGCTTGGGGGCGGGTGCGAATTAGCCTTATCATGTGATTTACGGATTATAGAAGAACATGCCCAAATCGGGCTTCCGGAAGTGAAGTTAGGTTTGTTTCCAGGTGCAGGAGGAACGCAACGTTTGCCTCGATTAATAGGAACTGCAAGTGCGAAAGAAATGATGTTCACTGGCGAACCGCTCACTGCCGAAGTAGCTTGGCGAGTTGGTTTGGTGAATCATGTTGTTCCGCGTGGCGAAGCGCTGAATAAGGCCAAGGAACTAGCCACGAAGATGGCTCGATTTTCCCTTCCTGCTTTATCTTTGATGAAGCAATCTATTAATAAAGGGTTATCTTCTTCTCTTGAGGAAGGGCTAAAAATAGAAGCTGAGAATTTCGGCCATGTATTTCAAACAGGTGATGTAAGAGAGGGAGTGGAGGCTTTTATAGAAAAGAGGATACCGCTTTTTCATCATAAATAAAAAGCTAGGGCTATAAAATAGCAAAAAATAATGCCTGCCAAAGGCAGGCATCGTAATAATATATACAAGCATAGAAGAATGTAAAGTAAATGTAAGAGAATCCATTTTATTGAGGGGGATTGCGGTTATGGATTTATTGATTGTATTGTTATCGCTGGGTTTGCTTATATTTGTAGCTTACCGAGGATTCTCAGTCATTTTGTTCGCTCCGTTATGTGCTTTGTTGGCTGTGTTTTTAACGGAACCGGCGAACGTTTTACCGTTCTTTTCCAATGTTTTTATGGCGAAGATGGTCGGATTCATAAAATTATATTTTCCTGTGTTTTTGCTTGGAGCGATATTCGGTAAAGTGGTAGAAATCACTGGAATAGCAGAAAAAATCGCGAAAATTATCATCCATTTTATAGGTGTGAAAAGAGCGATTCTTTCGATCGTGTTAATGGGAGCAATTCTTACATACAGTGGTGTTAGTTTATTTGTTGCGGTATTTGCGATTTATCCATTTGCGGCGCAATTATTTCGCGAGGCGGATATTCCGAAACGTCTCATTCCAGCGACAATCGCATTCAGTGCATTCACGTTTTCGATGGATTCGCTTCCTGGATCGCCTCAAATCCAAAATGTTATTCCAACTACGTTCTTTAAAACTGATATTTATGCAGCTCCTACATTAGGAATTATCGGAGCATTGTTTATCTTTATATGTGGCATGCTGTATTTGGAAAGGTGTAAAAAGAAGGCTGCTGCTAAGGGAGAGGGGTACTTCGGAAAAGGTGATGCCGCTTCTGAAATGGCTGCCACAACTAGCGCACAATTGGTGCAAACGCCGATTGCGTCCAGCGATGTTATTCCAGCTAGTTACTGGGTAGCTTTTCTTCCACTTGTACTGGTTGGAGTGATGAATAAAGTCTTTACAAAATTCATCCCCGTATGGTATACAAAAGGATTTGATTTTGCATCCATAGGTTTGAAGGAGTACGGAACGATTGATATGGGACAAGTTGTAGGTATTTGGTCAGTGGAAATGGCACTTCTTATCGGAATATTGGCTGCTATATTATTAAACTTCCAGGCGGTAAAAGAACACTTTCAATCTATTACAAGCGTGGGCGTAAGTGGTTCAATTTTAGCGGCCATGAACACTGCAGCTGAGTATGGATTTGGTGCCGTTATAGCAGCTTTACCCGGATTTGTCATGATTCAAAATTATTTGACGGGGACATTTTCAAATCCTTTAATTAGCGGAGCGGTCATGACGAATATATTGTGCGGGCTGACGGGATCAGGATCAGGTGGAATGAGTATTACATTAGGTTTAATGGCAGATAAATATATTGAAGCGGCAGCGAACTTTGATATTCCGTTAGATGTGCTGCATCGTGTAATTGCAATGGCAGCGGGAGGTATGGATACTCTTCCTCATAACGGAGCAGTTATAACCTTACTTGCAGTTACAGGATTAACACACCGAGAAGCTTATAAAGAAATTTTTGGTATTACGATAATTAAGACATTAGCTGTTTTCTTCGTTGTTGGAGTGTATATGATGTTTTCTATTGTATAGTAGATGAAATAAGGGAATAATGATTTGTTTTATAAAAGGGCAATACTACCGTTGGTTTAAAAGTAGTATTGCCTTTTAATTTTTTTTGGTTGAAATTTTGTACTAACGATTAGGAAAGCCCGAAAACTATTTTAAGGTTTAGACAAAATATATATTAATTTAAGCTTGGGTTCACGTCTTTTTTCGTCTTGGTCAAATAAATAACTAAGCTCAAGATTATTGTGAGGAAGATTACGCTTGTTCCCACTGTACCGAGACCAAGACCACCAGAATCGTGAGGCTGTGATAGATAATCGCCAAAAGAGGCACCGAAAGGACGAGTTAAAATATAAGCGATCCAAAAGGCCAACACTGCATTTAATTTGAAGCGGTAGTAAGCGACGGTTACAGCCCCAATTAATGTGGCAAATATGAGTGCTGAAATCCAGTAACCTAAGTTGAGACTCTCTGCTACGAGATCACCAGCTGCAGTACCTAAGGCGAAGGTGAACAGGATAGCTAACCAGTAGAATGCTTCTCGCTTTGTGGTGTAAATGGAGTGGATGGACAGTGTCTTCTCACTCACATACCAAGCGGAAAAAGTCGCCAGTAACGCGACGGTGAAAACGATGGTGGTCGTCTCTAGAGCGACCCCGAAGTTGTCCGTAAGATTGTCGGTGACTAGCGTGCCAACAACACTAATCAGCAAGACAGTGAGCCAGTAAATCCCTGGAACATACTTCTTCAACCTGAACTGGAAGAATAGTGTGATGAACAAGAGAGCACTCATAACAAAGGTCGTTTTAGTCAAGCCAAAGTTCAAGTTTGTATTTAAGAAGTCCGCGCCTGTTTCGCCCACTGTAGTTGCCATGATTTTGATAATCCAGAAGAAAATCGTGACTTCTGGAACTTTGCTTAGCATCTGCCAGCTTCGTGATGAAACGGAAGTCACCTCATCAGAAATGGATAGATTTTTTCTATTCTTATCCTGATCCTTCTCATAATATTTCATGTATGATCCCTCCTTAGTAGTTGTTTATATATAAACAGAGTGTAACTAATAAGAATGAGATTCAGATGAAATTTGGATGAAAGAATCATTAAAATAAGATGAAAAAAGAAATGAATTACATCCAACATAAAAGAGAACGATTCCTTACTGTAATTTTTATAGAAAGAATCGATCATTTTTTACATAGAAATATAAACTATAATATAATTTTCATTTGGAACTATTAAAAAGGCGGAATAAACTGCGGAAAGTTAAAAATATTTTTCGGATCATATTTCGTTTTTACTTTCATTAATTCCTTTGCAATTGCACTACCATATCTTTTTCCACAGTGCTCTTGCAAAAGCATATATCCAATTTCAGCTTCTTTTACATGTTCCTCATTCATCGTTACATGCCCAAGACCAATATATTCATTTGAAATAGAATCATACACTTTATAGGAGCCGAATAGTTGATGTTTTTCATTGCACTTTAACAATTTTTTAAAGTTAGCTTGCGCCTCTTCTAACGGAATGGAACGCTCTGTAATTTGCGCCATCACTTCTTCGTTTGAAACGAGTTGGAAATATAAGTTGAAATCTGTTGGTTCAAATTTATTGAAATATAGCTTCTTCATAATATTCCTCCAAACTAATTTTTAATTGTTCTTCAGAAAAGAAAAAGATAAGTTAAATTGTAATTTCTATTTGATTGCCTTCAGGATCGCTTATTACACTTTCATAATAGCCGTCTCCAGTAAAACGGAGACCATTTAATAATGAATAACCTGCATTTTTTAAAGTTGTAGTTAGTTCATTCACACGTTCTTCACTACCGACAGAGAAAGCCATATGTGCGTAGCCAATTATATTAAGATTAGGCTCATTTTCAATCCCTTTTTTACGCATAAGTTCAAGCCTTGCTCCAGATTCGAACGTAATAAAATAAGATTCAAATTGTTTCGCTTCATTATGATATAAAGCGTTTGCTTTACCGTTAAAGTATGTCGTATAAAAATCACGCATTAATTTTATATTGTTTACCCAAATTGCGATATGTTCAATTTTCATAGATTTCACCAATCCTATCTGTACTAATTAGGATTTCACTGTATAAAAATTGCATTTACATTGCAAGAAATTTGATTTGGTGTCAAAAGATAATTGTTAATTTTTAGTTGTTATCGTACATACAATGTGTAATTAAGTGCGTGCACTATGGAGTAAAGTTTCGTTTTATAAAAAGGGGGAATAGTATGACTGAAATAAATGAATCTTCAAGAGTCGATTTGAAAAAAGATATAAAGTTTTCTATTATTATCCCTGCGCACAATGAAGAAAAGTACATTAGGAAATGTTTAGATTCAATTTCAAAGGCAGCGGAGGCATATAAAGATCAAACTGAAGTCATAGTTGTTTTAAATCGTTGTACAGATAAAACAGAGGAAATAGCAAAGTTATATAATTGTATTACATTAAAAAATAATGATAAAAACTTATCCAAAATCCGAAATGCAGGAGCCAAAATAGCTAGCGGAGAAATCATCATTACTATAGACGCTGATACTCAAATGACAGAGTCAATGTTGACTAATGTAGACAAATATTTAGTTTCAGGTAAATACATTGGCGGTGGGGTAACTGGGAAGTTTGAAAGAATATCTTTAGGAATATTCCTTTCCGCAATGTTAATAATAATCCCCTTACTTTTTAAGTATGGAGCTATATCTGTAGGGATTTTTTGGTGCTATAGAAAAGACTTTATGGCGATTAATGGATTTAATGAAAACATGCTTATGGCAGAAGATGCAGATTTTGCAAAACGGTTAAAAAAATGGGGAAAGCAAAAAAATAAGAAGTTCGGTACAATTAAAAATGGAATGGTAACTTCATGCAGAAGGTTTGATACATATGGAGATTGGGCTTTAGTTAAAAACCCAAAAATAATCTTAGCTTATCTAAAAGGAAATGATAAAAAATATGCAGATAAAACATATTATGATAACCAAGAAAGATAACTGTGGAAATTCCTAAACAATTCATTAATAAATGAACTAGTGAAACAAAATAAATATGTTTTATTCAGAATAACTATTTATTGGTTTACTTTTAAAGTATTAAAATGTGTTTTCTATATATTTTAAATACTAACGTACGGAGCAAAATATTTGCATTGATGGTAGCTGGAAATTGTGGTCTTAACGTTGGGGAAATCTTCTCATTTTATAAAAGATGAGGAGATTTTTTATTTATAGAATTAAAAATGAGAATTTGATACCATTGGAGTAAGGGGTTTTAATAACGGTATATTAAGCAATGTAAATACATCGTTACAAATGTTTTGATATTCCGTGAAATTACATAATTTTATGGAAGCATTTGATAGAACCCAAAAAAACGCAATGGAGGCTAATATGAAAAAAATAATTGGCGCAGCAACAGCAACAGTTTTTGGATTGGGGGCTTTTACCACATCTGCTACTGCAGAAACAATCGTAACAGCGGATGTACTCAACGTACGTGAAAAGCCAACTACGGAATCAAAAGTTGTCAAAAAAGTAAAAGAAGGACAAAAATTAAAAGTTATACATACTGAAGAAGGATGGTCAAAAATTGAATTAAATGGTAAAGAAGTATTTGTAAGTTCGGAGTTTACAAAAGATGTTTATCATGTAACAGCGAATTTGTTAAATGTCCGTTCTGAAGCAAATACAGAATCAGAAATTCTTGGTAGGCTGAAAAAAGATGATGTAATTGAATCAACGCATCAAGTGAAAGATGGATGGCTACAATTCGAGTATAAAGGAAAAACAGCTTATGCAAATGTTTCTTTCTTATCAAGTACAGCACCAATTGAAAAGAAAGCTGGAGAGAAAACAAAAGAAGTAGCGAAAGAACAAAAAGCGGTAAAAGCTAAGGTAGCAACAAAAACGAAAGAGCAAGAAGTAGCAAAAGCGAAAGAACAAGAAGTGGCAAAAGCGAAAGAACAAGAAGTAGCAAAAGCGAAAGAACAAGAAGTGGCAAAAGAGAAGGAACAAGAAATAGCGAAAGCGAAGGAACAAGAAATAGCAAAAGCGAAGGAACAAGAAATAGCGAAAGCGAAGGAACAAGAAATAGTAAAAGCGAAAGAGCAAGAAATAGCAAAAGCGAAAGAGCAAGAAATAGCAAAAGCGAAAGAGCAAGAAATAGCAAAAGAGAAGGAACAAGAAATAGCGAAAGCGAAGGAACAAGAAATAGCAAAAACGAAAGAACAAGAACTAGCGAAAGCGAAAGAAGAAGCGAATGCAAAAGAAGCAACAAAGACACAAGAAGTATCTAAAAACAATGCACAGTCTGCTAAACGTGAAATAACGGTTGTAGCGACAGCGTATACTGCTGATCCAAGTGAAAATGGTACATATGGTGGACGCGTTTTAACTGCGATGGGGCATGATTTAACGAAAAATCCGAATATGAGAATTATAGCGGTTGATCCGAAAGTAATTCCTTTAGGATCAAAAGTGTGGGTAGAAAATTATGGTGAAGCGATCGCTGGTGATACCGGAAGTGCAATTAAAGGTAATCGTATTGATGTTTTAATGGGTTCAAAAAGTAAAGCTATGAATTGGGGAAGACAAACTGTTAAAGTGAAAATTCTATAATAATTCTGGGTATCCAAATAGAAGTCAGTTCTCTTTATTGAGACTGGCTTTTATTTTTTGAGCTAATGTGATTCATTGAAAAACTATGTTGATTTAATATAGGATTTTTTAAAGGGATTATTACTAAATCTGCACTAGAACATAAATAAAAAATGAAACGACTTTTAGTGTTAATTTTTTTATAATAAAGTGGATCAGATTTATATAAAGCGAGGATGGAATATGACAACAGAATTATATGGCGAGCATTGCAATGAATTGAAAGGCTATAGAGTAATTGAAGGAAGAGATTCATATACTCATTACTTTGGCGGGCAAGATTGTAATTTACCAATATGTAAGCTATGCGGTGAGAAGATGCACCAAATCATTTGTTTAGATTTGAAAGATGAGAGGCTTGCTGAACTTAAAAGTGGTGAACTAGATATATTACCATTCGTTTCATGCTTGAACTGTGCAATGGTGTGGGAGCCACAATATTTTCAGTTAAGTGATGGAGGGAAAACAGTTCAAATTATAAGGCAAGATAATTCGGAAGAGTGGGTAATGGAAGAGGAAGATAAACTTCTAGTTTCATTACCAAAAACAACTGTAAAGCTTATAAATATGAAAAATGAAGATATACCTACTGATGAAGATAGTTACTGGGAAGCTTTCGATTTGTTCGGTTCGGAATATGTATGTAGATTATTAGGGGCACCATTATATGGAGATATTCCAGGAGATTTGGCATGTCCAACTTGCTCTAAAGAGATGAAGTATGTTGCTACTATTACACAAGATATTGAGGAACGGGAACTTGTTTCAGTAGTTGATTTTCAGTTCGGGGAGATGCATATCTATTTTTACATATGTAAAGATTGCTCTGTAATGAAAACTGAAATGCAAAGTACATAATAAAAATACGACTGACCCATTCTGTCAGTCGTATTTTTGTATCGTAACATCATTAAGAATCGTATGAAATATATCTTTTTGCGTGAAATCATCTGTAAAAACAGTTTCTCTATTCACTTTGATTGTATCGTGCGGATTATACCATTTCCGTAGAGAGTCCTCACCAAATTCATGCTGTTTTTCTCTTGTATTATGCCGTTTAATCGTTTCTTCTAATGATAAATCGAAGTAATATGTAAACGCATTTTTATCAAAATAATGTATTAATTCTCTTAACATATCACCGTACCTACGATTGTTCAAAATACCTTCTACAATAACAAATTCACATTTTCCTTTTCCGTACTTCGCAATTTCAAATAGTAAATCATGAGATAAGTTACCCATGGTGTCGTGCACTTTTAGCATATCTCTACGCACGACATCTTGAGAGACTAGAAGTGTACCTTGCCCGAAATGTTCTTGTAGTTCTTTTGCGATTGTTGTCTTGCCACTTGCTGAATTTCCTCTAAGGATGATTAATGTTGATTTTAGTATAGGGTGTGACATAATATATTTCCTCCGACTTCTTTCATTCTGAATTTTATTATATAGAAAATTTTAACAAATAAAGTGTGGAAAGTGTATAATCAATATGTTGGAAATATAAAGGAGGGGGCTAGATGGGAGATAAATTAAAGAAAGTACCACCTGTATGGAAGCGGACGTGGTTTCGTTATCTAGGAGTATTTATAATTGTTCAATTACTATTTATTACTTGTGAAGTGACTGCCCGGGCACCAAACTTTAGACCTAGCGGAGAATTTTTTAATAGAATTTTAAATTCTCAATTTTTCACAGAATGGTTCACACCATATCAAATTCCGCAATTTAATGTATTTACAGCATTTTTTGCGAGTACATTACTACCATATGCACTAATAGGTGCAATTAAAGATTTAACATTAAGAAAACATATAAATGAACAATAGAGGTGTCACATGCTATTTCAAAAAGAAAAATTATTTGTTAGATACGTAATAGAAGATGATGCACCTATCATTTCCAAATGGTTAACAGATCCAGAAGTCCTGCAGTATTACGAAGGACGAGATAATCCTCAGTCTATAGAAAAAGTACTCTCTCATTTTATACATAATCCAAGCAGTAATGAAAAAAGATGTTTAGTAGAATTTGATGCCGTGCCGATCGGTTACATACAAATGTACCCAGTAGATTCTGAATGGAAAGCGTTATATGGATATGAAGAATTGCATAATGTATGGGGAATGGACCAATTTATCGGTGAACCAGCCTATTGGGAAAAGGGAATTGGAACAAAACTCGTTCAAGCAGCAATTACATACATTATGAAAGAAGTGGATGCGGAAATAATTGCAATGGACCCGAAAGTAAATAATGAACGTGCGATAAAGTGTTATGAAAAATGCGGATTTAAAAAAGTGAAGATTTTAAAGGAACATGAACTGCATGAGGGGAAATTAGAAGATTGTTGGATGATGGAATATAAACAACTATAATGATTTATGAAATTGCTTATACAAACAAAGGGAGCTGTGTAAAATGAAAAAAGCATTAATAGTAATTGATGTGCAAGCGGGTATGTATACAGCGGGAATGCCAGTACATAATGGAGAAAAGTTTTTACAAACATTAAAAGAGCTTATTGGGTCATGTCGTTCAAATGATATTCCGGTTATTTATGTACAGCATAACGGGCCGAAAAATCATCCTTTGGAAAAAGGTACAGATGGCTGGAAAGTGCATGCGGCAATCGCACCACAAGAGGGTGATAGTATCGTTGAAAAGACGACACCTGATTCATTCCATAAGACAAACTTAAACGCAGTGTTACACGAAAAAGGGATTGAGCATATTATCATTTCAGGTATGCAAACAGAGTACTGTGTGGATACGACAACGCGCAGAGCGTTTAGTGAAGGATATAAAGTAACATTAGTAAGTGATGCACATAGCACATTTGATACAGATGTATTACGAGCTGAAGATATTGTAAAACATCATAATGTTGTATTTGGATCATTTGCGGATGTTATTGCGTTAAAAGATTTAAAAATAGAAGCGTAAGTGGGAAAGCGGCTGTCTCTAAAAGAGTGGCCGCTTTTTTTATTTGAAATCAAGTTGTCGAAGTGAGTCGATTAGTATATTTTTATCAGTTGGTGTATATATGTTGTATTTATTATTTTTGGATTTCAAATGAAATTTCTTTAGCTGCTTCTAAAGCTATTTTTTTAGCTTTTGTTTTAAAATAGGACGCTGCTATAACGTATCCATATCGATGTCCCATTGATGTAGGTGGTTTTAGAAAAGTTCCTTTTTTAGGTTTTATATAAACTTTCTTTACACCAGGATATCTAGAACTACGATTTTTTCCTGTAACTCGAATTAGTTTTCCTATAGATTTAACTGTTAGGTAATGAGCATACACATATTTATGATGTTTTTTATTTAGTGAAGGTTTATTTCCTAACATTAATTGAATAGTTTCTTGTACTAAGTTGATTCCATGCCCAATTTCAATTATGTCATTCATTGCTCCACCTGATATTCTGGGGTTTATCTCAATTAATTTCCAAACATCATTTATTCTTCGGAGTTCTAGATGACAAGCTCCGTTTTTCATATTAAAAGCCTGAATAACAGAATTAACTGCATTGAAAAGACTATTGTATAGTCTTTTGTCTACTTGTCCTAGTAAAGAATAGCCAGTAACAATAAAGCGTTCAAAAAGTGTAATTTCTTGTTCAATTACTGCTATAATATGGACTTTTCCATTTTGAACTAAAATTTCGACTAAGTACTGAGGTCCATCTATATATTCTTCAAGTAGAATTTCTTCATTAGGTAGTTTTTTTAAAAGACTTTGTATAGATAAAATTAATTGATCTTTATTTTTTACTAATAATACATCTTTTGATCCTGTTGATTTAGGGGATTTCACAATAAGAGGGAAATTTATCTTATTATTTTTTTTAAAAAAAGATGATAATGATTCTGTTGGTTTGTAAATTAAATAGTTGAGTGAGATTGGTAAATCTTTAAGTACATTACGAGTTAATATTTTGTTTTCCATATGATGGATAGCTTTAGTAGATACAATATTTGAGCAAAATTTTTCTGATAAACGTGCAGCCACATAAACATAAGGGTCAATAAAACTAAAGATCCCTTTTATGTTTTTTCCTGATTTATTTAATTTTTCAATTGTTGTAATTATATTATCATAATCATTTATATCAGTGAAAATCATCTGATGTACATCAGGGAATATAGTGCGTTCATTAATAAATTTTGTTTTTTTAGTTAATAGAACAGTAAAGAAATTAAGTTTTTCAGCTGCTTTGATTGCTTCCCTACTTGATCCAGATTTATTTGTTTCAATGAAAACGATAGTATCCATTTTATGTCACCTTAACCTTTATCATTTATCATTTTATAAAACCTCAGGTTTATTATTTCTATAGGTAGAATATTAAAATGAGGTTAAGCTTGTTCGGGATTTTTCGAAAAATGGTTGAATGAGGGAGAACATGAATATATATATAATGAATTTGATATTTGTTTTGAAAAAGATCTTTAGAAAGAAGGGAAGAAGAACTAACATGACTATAATTGGTATGCTTCACCATCGGAAAGATCCGAATGACGTAAAGAAAGCATATACTTACGCTGCTGTAGCTAAAGCTGAAGGTGTGGAATTTTTTTATTTTACTTTAGGGAAAGTAAATATAGAAAAGAAGAAGATTTTAGGTAAAACTTATGAAAATGGTAAGTGGATTGAACAAGAATTTTCTTTTCCAGATGTTATTTACAATGCAAGTGTTCATGTTAGTGATAAAAATCAGCAAATCTATGATTATCTACATGAAAAAGTTCCTTTTACAAGTCATTCAATTGGAAATAAATTAAGTGTATATAACAGAATAAATAGAGCAAAAAAATTTAAGCAATATCTTATTCCTTTTTATGAATTAAATGATGTTAATAAGTTTTTTGACATGATTAATCGTTATGAAAAACTTATTATTAAACCGATTTCTGGACATCAAGGTAGTGGTATTGTTTTCATTGAAAAAAATGGGATGAATTACAGTATGAATGAGTCAGAACAAATTTCATCTATTAATAAAAAACAATTGCGGAGCTTCATATCTGATAAGATTCAAGAGCAAGGATACATAGCTCAACAGTTTATTTCATGTCAAATGAAATCTGGTCATGTTTATGATTTTCGATTGCATGTTCAAAGAAATGGGGAAGGCAGGTGGGTTGTTACTTCTATATTCCCGAGAATAGGTCCATTAGGAAGTATTGTATCAAATATGGCTAAGGGTGGTTATAGTACTTATTTAGATGTTTTTTTAAAAGCGGAGTTTGATAACGATTGGTATAATATTAAAAGGTATTTAGAACGATTTGCAGTAACTTTTTCTAACCATTTTAATTCTTTATTTAAGGATGTATTATTTGATGAGTTAGGAATTGACGTAGGGATTGATAAAGATCAAAAATTGTGGTTATTTGAGGTGAATTGGAGACCAGGGGTACCTAATATATTTAATCTTGAATTAGATGTAGCTAGAAATTTAATTCACTATGCTAGATATTTGGCTGATAAATCTAAATAAGAAAAGGAAAGTAGAAAAATAAAATGAAACCTAGAAACCTTTATATACCAATGTTTCTACTAATCTCTCTTTCTATATCTCCTATAAGGCTTTTCTCCATGCATTCCGCTGGATTGTCGTCAAGTCGACGTACCTAATACGAGCACAATACCGGAACCTGATAATACATCCTTCATTGTGGGCGGGGGCACATATTTATAAAAAAATACGCTTGTCCAATCCATTATCATTCTCCAGTCATTTAATATTACAAAGGGGGGAGAACATGGAAAACAATGAAAAAATCACGTTTCGATTTGTAAAAAAAGATGGAGAAGAAATTAATTTGGGAAATCTTGCTGATAAACGAAAAATTGTCATTGTCATTAATAATCAGATTACATTTGCACCGAATACAACACAAATTGCCAGTGGAGCCGGACAAAATAGTGCAGCAGGAAGTAATGCAGCAATTGATTCATCGAATACTAGACAGCAACAAACGGTGGGCGCTGGAGGCGAAGCCATAAATAAGGGGATTAGTGGGGACCAGATTGAGCCGCATAAAATGAAAAAAGAAACTTCGGATGAAGAGGCAGAATTTGTACTTATCATCAATAATCAAATTAATAAAACCCGTAAGGAACAGGCTGGTGCTACTCAAGTGGCAAGTGGTGGTGGAGATGACAGTGCAGCTGGAACCAACGCTGCCATCGAAAGTTCTAATACTAAACAGCAACATGCAGTGGGAGGCGGAACGGATAGTTCGGCAGAAAATGCAGGTGAAGAAGGCGACCAAATAGAAAACTGCGATTAAAGAAAAGGGCAGAATCTGGATCTTCGGATACAGATTCTGCCCTTTCCTTTAATTGGTTATTACAGTTAAGATGGTTTACCCTCGATAAACACTTTTTTTACTTTTTTAGACGGGGTAGCACAACATGCCATGCCCATCAACTTAAGCGTTTTATTACACCAAAAAACAAAAAAATGTACAATTTCTCTTAGAAATGTCAATTTATTCGTTTTGGGGTATTTGCTTTTTTTAGCTTGATGGCGATGGGGCTCCTTCATCAAAACATTACTTCTTTTTATCTTTATCCAACACATTCTGTTCTTCCGCAAACTCTGTACCATATGCAAAACGGCGATTAATATGAATGTTATCGTTGTTGTGCCTTGTGTGCGAGTTAGAAAAGCGATGAACGATTGCTTCAGATAATGTAAAGACAATCGCAGAAAGGATACTGCCCCATGCAATTTGCATATAGTTGTCTAATAAAATATTACCGAAAATCCATACGCTTAAATATGTGAGTAAGAAATCCGACATAATGGCACCAGTATTGCCAATTCGCTCTAAAATAATTTTATCAACGAACATATAAGATACGATTGTAACGAAGAGACTGAACGAAATAATTTGAACAAACGTTGCAGGGAAAAACAAAGCGAGTCCAATACTAAATGCGATAATGCACGATATAAATTTGATAAGTACTACAGTAAAACTATTCAATATTCACACCTCCGATTTATACATAGTTTTGCAATAAATTCAGGAGTTCATACATTGTAACGGATTTATTTAAATAAAACTTTTTCATGTCGTTGTTTTTATCTAAATATTATAAAAAAAACGAAAAAATGTTATAGTAAAATGAGAGTATATGACATTTTTAGGTAAGGGGGAATCCGGGATGTGGATTACTTCAGAAGTAGAAATTCCAGATGAGTTAATTGATCATCTTGAACAAGGGAAGTTAGTGTTATTTGTTGGAGCAGGAGTTTCTATGCAAGGGAAATCAAGCTTACCAAATTTTGATGATCTAGTTGATGAAATTGCGAAAAAGTTATATGTCGAAAAACGTGAAATAACTGAACCACATGATTATTATCTTGGTAAAATTGCAAAAACGAAAGACGTACATCAAGTTGCGAGAGATGTTGTTCATATAGAAAAATCAAAACCGAATCCACTGCATTATGCAATTCCAAGGTTGTTTCCTTTAGATATAGATGTCCGTATTGTGACGACAAACTTTGATCAACATTTTACAACTGTAATTAAAGAAATGAATAGGGAGATAAATGTTTATTACGCACCTGCTTTACCGACAGGGAGAGCTTTTAAAGGACTGGCTTATATACATGGCAATGTAGAACAGGAGAAAGAAGCATTAATTTTAACAGACGGTGATTTTGGAAGGGCTTACTTAACGGAAGGATGGGCAAGAAGATTTTTAGTTGATTTATTCTCAAATTATACCGTTTTATTCGTTGGATATAGTCATAATGACCCAGTAATGAAATATTTAGCGACTGGTTTACCACCAAGTACAAGGCGTTATGCATTTGTCGCACAAGGGGAAAATACATATCATTGGGAGCATTTAGGCATACGGCCGATTGTGTATCCAAATAAAGTGAATAATCATCAGTCCCTCGTCAAAGCAGTGAAGCGATGGGCAGAATTAATGGGCGATAATTATATTACAAAAAGAATGCGTATTCGGGATATTGTAACAGTTCCACCATCAGTAGAACAAGAACAATTATCATACATAAAGCAGTCAATAAAAAAAATAGAAACAGTCCGTTACTTTGTTGAATTTGCCAGAGATTATGAATGGGTGGAATGGCTTGAAGCAGAAGGGAAATTGCGAAATTTATTCTTGCTCACGCCAAATTATAACGAGGTAGACGAATTACTTGCAGAATGGTTAGTAGAGCAATTTCTTTTTAGTCATCAGAAGGAACTATTTCAACTTATTTATAAAAATCATTCAAAAATATCCCCATTGTTGTGGCGAACAATTTGTCGCTATTTAAACGAAATGAAAATAAAGATGGATCCGTTGTTGTTTGCAAGGTGGACACTCCTTTTGTTAGAAACTGCTGAAAAAGATAGTAGCTCTATTGAAAATATTTCATATTTACTGCAAAAATGCTCTTTTCCTGAGCATAAAGAAATTGCATTATTGTTACTAGCCTTTATTCTAGATGGGAAACTTAAATTAAAGCGTGTAAGAAAGTGGGGAAATGATACGCAAGAATCAATAGAACTCGAGGAATCGAGTCGTATACCAGTGTCTAGATTTTCTCATGTGGAGAAAATCTGGGATGAGAAGATGAGACCGCATATTTCTTATTACGCTGTTCCAATAATGATTATGGGATTAGAGAAGATGCGACTATTGTCATTAAGACAAACAGCTTTGAAAAAAAGAGATAAGGAAAATGAAGAGAAAGAGTTTCATCAAAATGACCTTGCATTTTTAATTCAAATTGTAAAAGAGTGTTTAACTTATTTATGTGAAAACAATGAGAAAAAAGCGAATTACTATATTACAGAAATGATAGAAGCAAATAGTGTACTTCAAAAGCGAATCGCAATTGATGCGATGAATAAAAATATATTCGTTAGTGTAGATGACAAAATGAAATGGTTGTTACATGAAGGGCTTCTTTTAGATTTCACTTATAAACACGAAGTTTTTCAACTTTTAAAAAGGCAGTATACACATTCTTTAGAAGAAACAAAGGAAGAAGTCATTCAAACTGTATTGAAACACCTTACAGAGGAAAGAGCATTTGATGTATGTCTCGTATTAGACTTATTATTCACTTGTGATCCCAATAGTCCATCTACAGCAAAAGGGTATGAGTTAATGAAGCAAAAGCATCCTCACTTTCATTCTGATCGATACAGTATACAAAAGAAGAAGACTACAGAACAAAGCATTATTTGTAATGTGACTGCGGATGGCTTACTGCAATTAAAAGATGATGAAATTGTGAAGCAAGTTCGGCAATTTTCTCAAGACGGTGTGTTTGAACAACGCCATTTTTTAGAGATGTTATCTAAAGCATGTAAATTGAATACAGAGTGGAGTATTTCATTTGCATATCAATTAGTAGGCGTGCACGAAATAAGTAATGAAGTATGGTTTGTTTGTATTAGAGAGTGGAGAAATAACCGAGAACTGACAAATGAGCAAATTCAAAAAATTATTCCACTATTGCAGAAATTTGTTAGAAATACAGCCTTTCATTGGTTAATTAGTAGTTTTCTATATGAAATTAGTAATCGATTAGAAGAGTTAGAGGAGAATAGTATACGAGTTGTAAAACGTTTTGCTTTTTCAGTTTTCCCTCAAGTTATGAAAAGTAATACGGATTTTAAGCTTGGAAAACAAGACTTTTACAATGAATCGATTCAGCAACCTGTTGGAAAAATGACAGCTGTATTATTAAAACTATTATCATATGATCATTTATACGATCGTAATGTGTATGAATATTTATTTTTATTTGAAGAACAAGTAAGGAATAGTTCAGAACGGACGAAC
This sequence comes from Bacillus cereus group sp. BfR-BA-01383, assembly GCF_022663495.1. Classification (NCBI taxonomy): domain Bacteria; kingdom Bacillati; phylum Bacillota; class Bacilli; order Caryophanales; family Bacillaceae; genus Bacillus; species Bacillus cereus group sp. BfR-BA-01383. The sequence goes on along the minus strand of NZ_JAKUFP010000004.1, from coordinate 44,708 downwards.
TTTATGTTTGCACGTTTAATAGCAGATATTACATTTCTATATCATATTGAGAAGCAATGGTGCCGAAAATATTTGTTACCGTACTTAGATTTAAAGAAAGAAAATGAGATTACAAAATATTCATGGGCAGGTTTATGTTACACGCAAATTAATTTACCTTTATTTACAGAGATGAAGCGATTTATTAAATATGCGGTAGAACATTTGGAAGTTTTGCATCTACATACACGTGAAGCTTTCTTGAAGTGGCTTAGCTTTGTATTTATTAAATGCGTACTGTACTGGGAGCAAAAAACAGATTGGTTATACCCATTACTTATGCAAGGAAACGAAGAGAATAAAATTAAGTTTATGCAGCATGTATGCTATTACGTCAAAACATTAAGCGTAAAAGAGCAGCAAAAATTTTGGACAGCTTGGCTAAGTGTATTTTTGCGAGAACGACCAAAAATGGGTGAGATAACAACGAGAGAATATGTAATGCTTTTACGCATTATTTTATACATGGATGAGATTGTAGAAAAAGGATTATGTATTATATCTCGTACATTTTTAGATGTAAGCGGAAAATGTACGGAGGGGGAAATAAAGCAGTTATTTACTGAAATACTGGATAAGAAGGAAAGTATGAAAGCGCATAAGGAAATGTATGCAAATGTGTTTTTTATTTTACTACAAACATGTCAGGAAGCCGATTTACTTGAAAGTGAAATCATACAAATGAAAAAACAATTAATCGAGTATGAAGTAGATAAACATGTATTAAATTTAATAGAAAATGAGATAATTCGCATCGGAATTGTAATGGGAAATTTACAAAAGGAATTATAGGTCAAAAGTGGAATTTCAAAAAATATATAAAAAGTTGTTGACAGTGTTTTGAAAAGCGTTCTATAATACGAATCATACTTATTCAATTTCAAAAACATTTGAATAAACAAAGTGCAATGAAGAGATCACAGTAGTGGTTAGTCTTACTGTAACAGAGAGCTGGTGGTTGGTGTGAACCAGTACAGGGATAATCATGAATTACAGTCTTGGAGCATCTTTTTCGTAGTAAAGATAGTATCGTCTTTATGAAGAAAAAGCGGTCAATTGATCGTTAACAGTGAAGAGAGGTAGACAGTAAAGTTAGTCTACAACTAGGGTGGTACCGCGATAAATATCGTCCCTACTGATTTATTCAGTAGGGACTTTTTGTATTTTAATGGTCCAACTTGAAAATAAAATATATATGCGTTGAAAGGAAAAGCAGTAGTTGTTGTTTCCCTGTAACAGAGAGCTGGTGGTTGGTGCGAACCAGTACAAAAACAAGAGCGAATTACAGTCCTGGAGCATCTTTTTCGTAATAAAGATATGTATCTTTATGAAGGGAAAGACGGTCACATTGATCGTTAACAATGAAGAGAGGTAGACGAAAGAAGTCTACAACTAGGGTGGTACCGCGATAAATATCGTCCCTACTGATTGGATCAGTAGGGATTTTTTGTACAAAAAAAGTGATTTTTACTGAATCGATAGTGTCTTTATGGTAATTATTAGTTTAAAATAAGAAGAGGTATCGATTCCACTTTAAATTTGTATAATCCATCAGTTCAGAAAATAGAGAATTTTCAATTCTCTTACTATACTTTTAAAACATTAGAGGAGGATTTCCAAATGGCAAATCATGAATTAGATCAATTACGTAAACAGGTAGATGAAATTAACTTACAACTATTACACCTTTTAAACAAACGCGGTGAAATCGTTCAAAAAATTGGGGAGCAAAAGCAAGTGCAAGGTACGAAACGCTTTGATCCAGTACGTGAGCGTGAAGTACTTGACATGATCGCAGAAAATAACGAAGGACCATTCGAAACATCAACAGTTCAACATATTTTCAAAACAATCTTCAAAGCAAGCTTAGAATTACAAGAAGATGATAACCGTAAAGCGTTACTTGTTTCACGTAAAAAGAAACAAGAAAATACAATCGTTAATGTGAAAGGTGAATTGATTGGTAACGGCACACAAACATTCATCATGGGACCTTGTGCGGTAGAAAGTTTAGAGCAAGTTCGCCAAGTAGGGCAAGCGATGAAAGACCAAGGCTTAAAATTAATGCGCGGTGGTGCTTTCAAACCGAGAACATCTCCATACGATTTCCAAGGTTTAGGAGTAGAAGGATTACAAATTTTACGCCAAGTAGCAGATGAGTTTGATTTAGCGATTATTAGTGAAATTTTAAATCCGAACGATGTTGAAATGGCATTAGAGTACGTTGATGTAATTCAAGTTGGCGCACGTAACATGCAAAACTTCGATTTACTACGAGCTGTAGGTAAAGTTAACAAGCCAGTATTACTAAAACGTGGTTTAGCAGCAACAATTGATGAATTCATTAACGCAGCAGAATACATCATTGCGCAAGGAAACGATCAAATTATTCTATGTGAACGTGGTATCCGCACATACGAAAGAGCGACACGTAACACATTAGACATCTCAGCAGTACCGATTTTAAAGAAAGAAACACATTTACCAGTTATCGTTGACGTAACGCATTCAACTGGACGTAGAGACTTATTATTACCAACAGCGAAAGCGGCACTTGCAATTGGAGCAGATGCAGTAATGGCGGAAGTACATCCAGACCCAGCAGTTGCGTTATCAGATTCTGCACAACAAATGGATATTCCAGAATTCCATAGATTCATGGATGAGTTAAAAGGTTTCAAAAATAAATTATCTTAATTCCATATCATATATGCGCTGAAGAGGAAACAGTAGTGCTTATCTCACTGTTAAAGAGAGCTGATGGCAGGTGTGAATCAGTACAAAGGTAAGCATGAATTACAGCCTTGGAGCATCTTTCTCGCCAACTTACGGAGGGAAAGACGGTCAAACGATCGTTAAAGAAGAAGAGAGGTAGACGAAAGAAGTCTACAACTAGGGTGGTACCGCGATAAACATCGTCCCTACTGAGCGCTCAGTAGGGACTTTTTTGTACAAAAAAATAGTAAAGGGGCAAGAGAAATGAGATACATTACAGCTGGAGAATCACATGGACCACAGTTAACAGTTATTTTAGAAGGTGTACCTGCAGGTTTAACACTCGCGGCGGAACATATTAATAAAGAATTATTAAGAAGACAAAAAGGGCATGGTCGCGGAAGACGCATGCAAATTGAAACAGATACAGTTGAAATTGTAAGTGGTGTACGTCACGGAATGACACTTGGATCACCAATTACGTTGATTGTAAAAAATGATGATTTCAAACATTGGACGAAAGTAATGGGCGCAGAACCAATCTCGGAGCAAGAAAGTAAAGAAATGAAACGTACAATTACAAAACCACGTCCAGGACATGCGGATTTAAATGGAGCAATTAAGTATGGCCATCGTGATATAAGAAACGTATTAGAGCGTTCATCTGCTAGAGAAACAACAGTAAGGGTTGCGGCTGGCGCAGTTGCGAAACAAATTTTATCAGAATTAGGTGTCAATATTGCAGGGCATGTGCTTGAAATTGGTGGTGTAAAAGCAAAACATATTTCAAACTTACCAATTGAAGAAATTCAAATGATAACTGAAAACTCACCTGTTCGATGTTTAGATAAAGAAGTAGAACAAGAAATGATGGATGCGATTGATAACGCAAAAAGTAGCGGAGATTCTATCGGTGGTATTGTGGAAGTTATTGCAGAAGGTATGCCAATTGGCGTTGGTAGCTATGTTCATTACGACCGTAAATTAGATGCAAAACTTGCTGGCGCGATTATGAGTATTAATGCATTTAAAGGTGCTGAAATAGGTGTTGGTTTTGAAGCGGCAAGACAGCCAGGAAGTAAAGTACATGATGAAATTTTATGGGATGAAGAAAAAGGGTACACGAGAAAAACGAATAATGCCGGCGGTTTAGAAGGCGGTATGACAACAGGTATGCCAATTGTCGTAAGAGGCGTTATGAAGCCAATTCCTACATTATATAAACCGTTAGCAAGTGTTGATATTGATACGAAAGAAGCATTCCAAGCAAGCATTGAAAGATCTGATAGTTGCGCAGTACCAGCAGCCGGTGTTGTCGCTGAATCTGTTGTAGCATGGGAACTTGCAGATGCACTAGTCGAACAATTCGGAAAAGATCGCATGGAACTAATTCAGCAAAACATTACGCAACATAAAAAATACGCAAAAGAATTTTAATAAAAGGGTGGGTTTAACGTGCAAGTAAAAGATCAACTATCATCATTACAACCATATAAACCAGGTAAATCACCAGAACAAATGAAAGAAGTATACGGGGATCATTCATTTGTGAAATTAGCGTCGAATGAAAACCCGTTCGGTTGTTCGCCACATGTTTTAGAAGAGTTGCAAAAATCGTGGTTGGAACATGCACTATATCCTGACGGAGGTGCTACAACGCTCCGCCAAACAATCACAGAGAAATTACAAGTGCAAATGGAACAAGTACTTTGCGGTAGTGGCCTAGATGAAGTCATTCAAATAATAAGTCGCGCCGTACTTCGAGATGGAGATAATATTGTAACGGCTGGTTCAACATTCCCGCAGTATCGTCATCATGCGGTTATTGAAGGCTGTGAAGTGAAAGAAGTTGCTTTAAATAACGGTGAATATGACTTAGACGGAATTTCGTCAGCAGTAGATAACAATACAAAAATCGTATGGATTTGTAATCCGAATAACCCGACAGGCACATATGTTAATGAGCGAAAATTAACTCAATTTATTGAAGGCATTAGTGAAAATACGTTAATTGTCATTGATGAAGCGTACTATGAATACGTAACAGCAAAAGATTTCCCGGTGACATTACCGCTTCTAGAAAAACATAACAACATTCTTATACTTAGAACGTTTTCTAAAGCGTACGGATTAGCTTCTTTCCGCGTTGGATATGCGATTGGACACGAAGAGTTAATCGAGAAATTAAATATCGTACGCTTACCATTTAACGTATCTTCATTAGCGCAAAAAGCTGCGACAATTGCTTTTAACGATGAAGCATTTATTGAAGAAATTGTAAGTGTTAATACAGAGGGATTACAACAATACGAAAGTTTCTGTAAGGAAAATGAAATTCCGTTTTACCAGTCGCAAACAAATTTCATTTTCTTGCCGGTAGATAATGCTGGAGATATTTATGAAGCTTGTGCACACGCAGGGTTTATTATTCGTCCGTTCCCGAATGGTGTCCGTATTACAATCGGAACAAGGGAGCAAAATGAAGGAGTGATTTCAGTGTTAAAACAACACTTTGAAAATAAAAAAAGTAAGTCTCGAGATGAGGAAAATGTGTAAAAAAGTAGTATTAATTGGAACGGGTTTAATAGGAGGCTCTCTTGCATTAGCAATTAAGAAAGAGCACGATGTAACGATAACAGGTTATGATATATTTCAAGAACAAGTAGAACGCGCGAAAGAATTACACGTAGTAGATGAAGTAGCAGTAGATTTACAACGTGCATGTGAAGAGGCACATTTAATTGTTTTTGCTTCTCCAGTTGAGGAAACGAAGAAGCTATTACACAAACTAGCGTCATTCCGTTTACGAGAAGATGTTATAGTGACCGATGTTGGTAGTACAAAAGGAACGATTATGAACGAAGCGGAAGCTTTATTTTCAAAGGAAGTTTCTTTCATTGGTGGACATCCAATGGCAGGTTCTCATAAAACTGGTGTTGAAAGTGCAAAAGCACATTTATTTGAAAATGCATTTTACATTTTAACACCGATGAATCATGTGCGAAATGAACAAGTGGAAGAGCTAAAAGAATGGCTAAAAGGAACAGGATCACATTTCCTTGTTTTAAATACAGAAGAGCATGATTATGTAACAGGGATCGTTAGTCATTTCCCGCATCTTATCGCGGCAGGATTAGTAAAGCAAGTTGAGAAGCATGCAGGCGATAATCCACTCATTCATCAACTAGCTGCTGGAGGGTTTAAAGACATTACACGCATTGCATCTAGCAGCCCGAAAATGTGGAGTGATATTGTAAAGCAAAATCGAGAACATTTAATGGTATTATTAAAAGAGTGGATCTCTGAAATGGAAGAATTATATGATACAGTTTCTACTGGAGACGCAGGCGAGATTCAAAACTATTTTGCAGACGCAAAAGAATACCGTGATTCTTTACCAGTACGAAAGAGCGGCGCAATTCCTGCCTATCACGACTTATACGTCGATGTTTTAGATAAAGTAGGGGCTTTAGCTCACATTACGAGTATTTTGGCGCGTGAGGAAATTAGTATTACGAACTTGCAAATATTAGAAGCGCGTGAAGGGTTGCTTGGAGTATTACGTATTAGCTTCCAAAGAGAAGAAGATCGTATGAAAGCAAAGCTAGCGCTTGGACAAGAAAAATATCAAACATATGAAACAATTTAAATGAGAAGGTGAAAACGTGAAAGAAAAAACAATACAACCTGTTAATAACGGATTGAATGGCAACATTACAATTCCAGGTGATAAGTCCATTTCACACCGTGCTGTTATGTTCGGTGCGATTGCAGAAGGAAAAACGACAATTAAAGGTTTCTTGCCCGGTGCAGATTGTTTAAGTACAATTTCTTGCTTTAAAGAAATGGGAGTAGACATTACGCAAAATGGTGATGAAGTTACTGTAATTGGGAAAGGATTAGAAGGTTTACAAGAACCGAAAGCTGTATTAGATGTTGGTAATTCTGGTACAACAATTCGATTAATGTCAGGTATATTAGCTAACACACCATTTTTCTCTTGTGTACAAGGTGATGCGTCTATCGCAAAAAGACCGATGAAACGTGTAACAAATCCATTAAAACAAATGGGCGCAAATATTGATGGCCGAGAAGAAGGAACGTTTACGCCGCTAACAATACGTGGCGGAGATTTAAAAGCAATCCAGTACACTTCACCTGTAGCAAGTGCACAAGTAAAGTCAGCTATTTTACTTGCAGGTCTTCGCGCAGAAGGTGTAACAACTGTTACAGAACCACATATTTCACGCGACCATACGGAAAGAATGCTTGAAGCATTTGGAGTAAAGGTAACTCGCGAAGGAAAAACAGTGAAACTAGCAGGTGGACAGAAGTTAACAGCAATAGATGTTCAAGTGCCAGGTGACGTATCATCCGCAGCATTTTTCTTAGTAGCAGGTGCAATTATTCCAAATAGTAAACTAGTATTACAAAATGTAGGAATGAATCCAACTCGCACAGGTATTATTGATGTGTTAGAGAAAATGGGAGCTACATTTACTGTAGAGCCAATTCATGAAGGGGCATCAGAACCAGCTGCAAACATTACAATCGAAACATCTTCATTAAAAGGAATCGAAATTGGCGGAGATATTATCCCGAGGCTAATTGATGAAATTCCTGTGATCGCCTTAGCAGCAACGCAAGCAGAAGGCATTACAGTCATTAAAGATGCACACGAATTAAAAGTAAAAGAAACGAACCGTATTGATACAGTCGTTGCAGAGTTAACGAAACTAGGAGCTCGTATAGAAGCAACTGATGACGGTATGATTATTTACGGAAAATCAGCTTTAAAAGGCAATACAGTAAATAGTTACGGTGATCACCGCATCGGAATGATGCTTGCGATTGCTGGCTGTCTAGCAGAAGGAAAAACAACAATTGAAGACGCAGAAGCAGTAGGAGTATCATACCCTACATTCTTTGAAGAACTTCAAAAGTTAGCGAAATAAAGTGATGAGAAGCAGATACGTAATGTATCTGCTTTTTATGTTAGATTGTTATTAAATCGATATCTTTTGTTGAAACGTCTATGTAATTTCACTTACCGAACTATAATAGTAAGAATTATGGTACAATTCAAATGAGGAATGGAGGGGAAGTATATGAACGTCATACAATTAAAAGAAGATAAGCTCAGAGAAGCATTACGTTTATCAGAATACGCTTTTCAATATAAAGCAGATGAGGAACGAGTGCAGCAACAAATGACTCGAATGAAAGAAAGCCATGAAATATACGGCATTATGGAAGGGGAAGACTTAGCGGCAAAACTGCATCTTATTCCGTTTCATATTTACATAGGCAAAGAAAAATTTAAAATGGGAGGCGTTGCAGGGGTAGCGACGTATCCTGAGTATAGAAGAAGTGGCTATGTAAAAGAGCTACTTGAGCATTCACTTCAAACGATGAAAAAAGATGGCTATACAGTATCTATGTTACATCCATTTGCAGTTTCATTTTACCGTAAATACGGCTGGGAACTTTGTGCAAATCGCCTTGTATGTCATATGGAAAAGAGCGATTTAATTATGAAAAAACAAGTAAATGGTACTGTGAAGCGTTTCAATAAAGAAAACCATCCAGAAGAAGTAGAGAAAATTTATGAAACATTTGCAGAACGTTTATCAGGTATGTTAGTGCGCGGAGAAAAATGGTGGTTACAAGCAGTCTATCATGACTTAACATTAGCAATTTACTATGATGAAAATAAAATAGCAGCTGGTTACATGTTATATAAAATAGAAAACTATAAAATGACAGTAGAAGAATTTGTACCACTGCATAATGAAGCACGAAATGGTCTATGGAACTTTATTTGTCAGCATGATTCTATGATTAAAGAACTTGAAATGATAGTAAGTGAAAAAGAACCGTTGTTATATACATTGCAAGAGCCACGAGTGAAGACAGAAATGAAGCCATATTTTATGGGTAGAATTGTAGATGTAGAGCAGTTCTTAAACCAATATGAGTTTAATTGGAACGATGCGCAACAAGAAGTGATCTTACAAATTACAGATTCATTTGCACCTTGGAATAACGTAACTGTGAAACTTGCAAATCATGAAGTAACAATTATAAAAGAAGAGACATTGCATAAAGGAATTAAGCTGGATATCAATGCGCTATCTACAATAATGTTTGGCTACAAGCGTCCGTTAGAACTAAGTGAGTTAGAATTAATTAGCGGAAGCGAAGAGGAAATACGAGTGTTTGAGAATGTAGTGCCAGTACGTGAAGCATTTATTTATGATTTCTTTTAATTAGTACAGTGTGCAATGTGTAATTAGAAAAGTACTATAATGAAAAACAGTTTATAGTACTTTTCTATTAATAGAGTGAAATCATTATTTTAGGAGGAAAAAGAGAATGATTAGGCAAGCTGTAGGGGCATAAATACTACATTAGTTTTGTCACGCACTTGACTTTTAATCCGTGTAATTTATAATTAAAAACGGAATGAATTTTCATTCCTGAAAATTGAGGTGGGAAAAGTGGCTAAAAACAAACAAGAGGATATTTTTGATGCTGCGATACAACTTTTCGCAGAGCGTGGTTACGATGGTACGACAATTCCGATGATCGCTGAAAAAGCAAATGTTGGCGCTGGTACTATTTATCGCTATTTTGAAAATAAAGAGGCACTCGTTAACTCACTATTTTCAAAGAGCATGTTGCAATTATCTGAAATACTAAAAACTGATTTTCCTGTTGAAGCAAATATCCGTGAACAGTTTAGTCATATTTATAACCGTTTATTTGAATTTGCGAGAAACAATGTGGATGCTTTTCTTTTTACAAATTCTCACTGTGATAGTTATTTTCTTGATGAACAGAGTAACAAAATATTTGACGATTTTATAGGCTTCTTTATGAATATTATAGAAGATGGAATCGCAAAAGGTTTGCTCCGTCCATTGCCTCCAGTTGCTTTAATTATTATTGTATATCAACCGCTAGAAAAATTAACTAAAGTAATGGCAACAGGGCAATTAGAATACTCAAAAGAATTAGTAAAAGAATTGGAAGAAAGCTCTTGGAATGCTATTAGAATCATTTGATTCTATAGCTCTATAAGGACAGGAATGAACATTCATTCCGATAGAGGTAGGTAAATAGATTTAAAAATAATTTAATAGAATAATAGGAATGAACGTTCATTCCGAGTACAACATGAAATTCTAAAAGTAGGAGATGATTCATATGAGCAAATTAAAAAGTTGGAGAAGTTTATCTTTTCTATTATGGATAGTTATTACTATTACAATGGTTGTAACGATGCCTAATATGGATAAGTTAGTGAAAGAAAAAGGGCAAATTACGATTCCTAATACAGAACAAAGTAGTATTGCTGACAAGATGATAAAAGAGATGGATAAAGAAGGGGCTGAAAAGTACGAAATTATAGCGGTTTTTAATAGTGGTAATAAAGCAGCTTTAACTACTGAGCAAAAAGAGGAAATAACAAAAACGATCAATGCGTTACAAAATGAAAAAGAGAAATTAGGAATTAAGGAAGTTGTTTCACATTTAGATAATAAAGACTTGGAAAAACAGTTAATTTCTAAAGACAATACGACTATTTTAACGCAAATATCGGTAGATAAAAAGCATGGTGAAATATCAAAAGTTGCAGAGGAGCTACATAAAAAAGTTAAACCGAATGGGGTAAAAACATACTTAACAGGAAGTGACTTAATCGGAGATGATTTTCTTAAATCCTCTCAAGAGGGAGTGAAAAAGACAGAAGTTATTTCAATCATTTTCATTCTTGTTGTATTAATCATTGTATTTCGTTCACCAATTGTTCCAATCATTTCTCTTCTTACAGTTGGGGTATCGTATTTAGTTTCAATGGGCGTAATTGCTCATCTTGTAGATCAATTTAATTTTCCGTTTTCGAATTTTACACAAGTGTTTGTCGTAGTTGTTTTATTTGGAGTGGGAACAGATTATAACATTTTATTATATACAAGATTTAAAGAAGAATTAAGTAAACAAGAAAATGCATTTTTGGCTACGAAAGAGACATTTAAATCGGCTGGGAAAACTGTTTTATATAGCGGGATAGCGGTGCTAATTGGATTTGCATCACTTATTTTAGCAAGTTTTAAATTGTATCAATCAACTTCAGCGGTATCAATTGGGGTTGCAGTATTATTACTTGTTTTAACGACATTAAATCCATTTTTCATGGTGCTATTAGGAAAAGGAATGTTTTATCCAGTTAAAACATTTAAAGGACATGAAGATAGTCGTTTATGGGGATTCTTTGCGAAAAACTCGGTAGCAAGACCATTTGTTGCTTTAATTATTGTGTTTGTGATATCGATTCCTTTCGTATTGAAATATTCCAACACGCTGAATTACAATGACTTATTTGAAGTCGATAATAAGTATGAGTCAAAGATGGGGATTAATGTAATAGAAGACCATTTTCCACCAGGATTTTCTTCACCAGGTACGTTAGTCATTCAATCGGATAAGAAGTTAGATGAGGCGACTTCTCTACAAGCATTAGATGAGTTAACTGATAAAATTTCGAAAGTTAAAGGTGTTTCAGAAGTATATTCACCGACGCGTCCAGCAGGAGAAAAAATAAAAGAACTGTATATAAATAAACAGGCTGGAGAACTGAATACAGGCATAGGGGATGCAAATGGTGGTATTAAAGAAATAAATGACGGGCTAACTGATGCTAAGGAAAAAATGGGTGGTAATGACTCAAACAGTCTCGCAAATGTTCAAAAGTTAATTGATGGAACAAATGAAGCGAAAAATGGTGTATCGGCTTTAGGAACAGCTTTAAATCAATTATCAAATGGAATAAACGATGGAGCACAAGGAGCACAGCAAATTGAGAATGGGTTAGCTTCAGTAAACGAAAATATAAATGTCCTATCTAATGCAACGTCGCAGCTTCATGCTGGCTATGCACAATTAGAAAAAGGGTTAAGCTCTTACGATCAATACTTTGGAAGTATTTCTCAAGCGATTGAGGGGGCGAAAAAAGGATACGAACAAATTGAAATGTTAATGACCAATTTCATTCAAACAAAACCAGAATTAGCAAATGATCCAAACATACAGCAAACGATAGGAATTGCGAAGGAAGCTCAAAAGCAATTAAATGTACTTTCAAAAGAATTAAATGAACTAGCAACGCAGCATAATGCAGCGATGAGTTCATTTAAAGAAGCGAATCAATCGTTACTGAAAGTAGATAGCGGTTTAAAAGAAATGAACAGTGGTGTTACGCAATTACAAAAAGGAGCAACCGAGCTGAAAAACGGCTTGAACGAAGGAGCTACAGGTTCAAAACAAATTGCGAACAAATCAGGTGAGTTACAATCTGGATTAACGAAAATAAACGATGGGCAAGGGCAGTTATTAACGGGGCTCAAAGATTTGCAAGAGAAGATGGGCCAATTACAATCAGGTTTATCTAAAAGTACAGAAGGTTTAGGAAAAGTAAGTAACGGTCTAGGGGATGCTCAAAAATATTTAGGTGAGCTGAATGAATCGAAAAGCTCTGAGAAGTTTTATATTCCAAAAGAAGTTTTGGAGGGAGAAGACTTCCAAAAAGCATTGAATACGTATATGTCACATGATAGAAAAACTGCTAAAATGACAATCATTTTAGATGTAAATCCGTATTCAAAAGAAGCGATGCCTATTATTCAAGAAATAAATAAAACAATAGATGGCACTATAAAAGGGACGGAAATAAATGATGCGAAAACTGCAATCGGAGGGACTACAGCTAGAAATGTTGATTTAAAAGAAGTAACTGGGCAAGATTTCTTGCGTACTGCTACGATTATGTTGATTGGAATTGGGATTGTATTAATTGTAATTACCCGTTCATTCTTAAATTCGATTTTTATTATCGGATCTTTAATTTTAACGTACTTCACATCACTTGGTATAAGTGAGCTAATAAGTACGCATGTATTAAACGTTGAGTCATTAAGCTGGAATGTTCCATTCTTTAGTTTCATAATGATTGTCGCTTTAGGAGTGGATTATAGCATCTTCTTGATGATGCGCTATAACGAGCTAGAAGGGGATTCAGTAACAAAAATTATAACTGCATCTCGTCACATAGGCGGAGTCGTATTATCAGCAGCACTTATTTTAGGCGGGACATTTGCAGCTTTAATACCTTCAGGTGTATTAACTCTTATACAAGTTGCATCAGTTGCTGTTATTGGACTTCTATTATTAGCTTTTATTATTATGCCAGTGTTATTACCTGCTTTAATGGGGTTAACAGATAAAATGAAGAACTATACAAAGAAAATAAGTAATAAAAAATAGTAGAATCCCCCTTTAAAGGGGGATTTTTAATTATTTTATAAACTTGTTCATCCCATCTTTATATTTGGCGAATTCTTCGTCTTTCATATCGCCATTCATCTGTAAAAGGAAGTTGCCTTTTGCGTATGTATGGGAAAATAACATAGAAGATGGATGAATAGCAATCAACCGTTGCTATTCATCCATCTTCTACTATATAATAGCTATAGTCTACAATAAGTGAATCGTAATTTGCGGTTTTTAAGACAATCGGTGAGAAAACGCTGAAATAAGCGGTATTAGTAGGAGGACACAAATGATTACAGTAAGTAACGTTAGTTTGCGTTTCGCGGATCGCAAATTATTTGAAGATGTTAACATAAAATTCACACCAGGTAATTGCTACGGTTTAATTGGAGCAAACGGTGCTGGTAAATCAACATTTCTAAAGATTTTATCTGGAGAAATCGAACAATCAACAGGTGACATACATATTACGCCAGGTGAGCGTCTAGCAGTATTAAAACAGAACCACTTCGAATATGAAGAGTTCCCAGTATTAGAAACAGTAATTATGGGTCACACGCAACTTTATAAAGTAATGCAAGAGAAAAATGCCATTTACATGAAAGAAGACTTTAGTGATGAAGATGGTATGCGTGCTGCTGAACTTGAAGGTGAGTTCGCTGAGCTTAACGGTTGGGAAGCTGAGTCAGAAGCTGCAATCTTACTAAAAGGACTTGGTATTGGTGAAGATCTTCATGATAAGAAATTGTCAGAATTAACTGGAGCAGAGAAAGTAAAAGTATTACTTGCTCAAGCTTTATTCGGTAAACCTGACATTCTATTACTAGATGAGCCTACCAACCACTTGGACTTAAAAGCGATTCAATGGTTAGAAAACTTCTTAATGAACTTTGAAAATACAGTAATCGTTGTATCCCATGACCGTCACTTCTTAAATAAAGTTTGTACGCACATGGCTGATCTTGATTTCGGTAAAATTCAACTTTATGTTGGTAACTATGACTTCTGGTATGAGTCAAGCCAATTAGCTTTAAAATTAACACAAGATGCTAATAAGAAAAAAGAAGAGAAAGTAAAAGAGTTACAAAACTTCATTGCACGCTTTAGCTCAAACGCATCTAAAGCGAAACAAGCAACTTCTCGTAAAAAATTATTAGATAAAATTACATTAGATGATATTAGACCATCATCACGTCGTTATCCATTCGTTGGCTTCACACCTGAGCGTGAAATAGGAAATGACTTATTAACTGTTGAAGGTCTTTCTAAAACAATTGATGGTGAAAAAGTGTTAGATAATGTGTACTTCACTTTAAATAAAGGTGATAAAGTTGCATTTATCGGTCGTAATGATATTGCGATGACAACATTATTTAAAATCCTTATGGGTGAAATGGAGCCAGATAGCGGTTCATTCAAATGGGGCGTTACAACATCTCAATCTTACTTCCCAAGAGATAACTCTAAATACTTTGAGAACAGTGACTCCAACTTAGTTGATTGGTTACGCCAATTCTCTCCACAAGATGAGTCAGAAAGCTTCTTACGTGGTTTCTTAGGCCGTATGTTATTCTCAGGTGAAGAAGTTAAGAAGAACGTTTCTGTATTATCTGGAGGCGAAAAAGTTCGTTGTATGCTATCTAAAATGATGTTAAGTGGTGCGAACGTAATTACACTTGACGATCCAACGAACCACTTAGATCTTGAGTCTATCACTGCATTAAACAACGGTTTAATCGCATTCAAAGGTACAATGTTATTCACATCTCATGACCATCAGTTCGTACAAACAATTGCAAACCGCATTATCGAAGTAACGCCAAACGGTGTAATCGATAAAGAGGCTACTTACGATGAGTTCTTAGAAAATGAAGAGCTTCAAAAACAAGTAGATGCAATGTATAAAGGTCAATAATATATGAAAAAAACCTCGCTCTCGTTTTGAGAGCGAGGTTTTTTTATGTATTATGAATAATTATTCAAAACTAACTTTAGTGGAGGTAATTGATTTTGATGTTGCATCCAGTGGAATTACCCGAACGTTAATAAACATCGAATTAATGAATACTTTTTTATACAATGAAAAAACAAATGTTATGTATAGTGAATTTAAATATATTACATTAATGTTCCAAAACTGGAGATATATTTATTTGCGAAGCAGTGAATATAGGTTTATAGTATGTGGAGTCATAATTAGTTGGATGGATTTTGGGAGAAAACAGGAAATGTTACAAATTAATTTAGTTAAATAGAAACCAAGGTCAAAATGTTTAAAAAGAAATAGTTGAATAAATAAAGGCTTCAAATTATAATTACTAATATTCTTCATATAGTTAAATAAAAAAATCTAGTTGAAGAAGAAAAATTGAATAGAGAGACAGACTTATATCAAAATAAGCCTTGGATGATCAAAAGAGGTGGAGAGATGAAACAATTACTATTAAAGAGTAAACGAGTGTTAAGCAATCACTTTGGATTTTTCGTGTTTGCAGTTATTTTATTATGGTTAAAAACGTATGCAGCATATGTGATAGAATTTAATTTAGGGATTTCAAACACAATCCAAAAGTTCTTACTGTTTTTCAACCCGTTAAGCTCAGCAGTTCTATTTTTAGGGCTCGCATTATTCGCAAAGGGGAAACGAGCTTACATTTGGTTAATTGTTATTAATTTGCTAATGTCTATACTTTTATACGCAAACGTAGTATATTACCGCTTTTTCAGCGATTTTATTACGTTCCCGACATTAACACAATCGAATAACTTTGGAGATTTAGGTAATAGTATTTTTGCATTGCTACACGTATATGATCCACTATATTTCTTGGATACAATCATTTTAATTGTTTTAGTCGCAACGAAATTTGTAAACCCTAAACCAATCCGTGTTGCGAAGCATAAATTATCACTTGTGTTTATAGCAGGTATTTTATTCTTTAGTATTAACTTAGGACTCGCAGAATCGGATCGTCCTCAGTTATTAACTAGAACGTTTGATCGTAATTATATTGTGAAATATTTAGGAGTGTATAACTTTACGATTTATGATGGTATTCAAAGTGCGAAAGCATCAACAGAACGAGCATTAGCTGATGGAGATAATATGACAGAAGTTAGAAACTATCTTACATCAACATATGCAAGTCCAAATCCTGAGTACTTTGGTAAAGGAAAAGGAATGAACGTAATTTATATTCATTTAGAGTCATTCCAAAACTTTTTACTAAACTACAAATTAAATGGCCAAGAGGTTACACCATTCTTAAACTCATTTATAAAAGATGAGAATACGTTATACTTTGATAACTTCTTCCATCAAACAGGACAAGGTAAAACATCTGATGCGGAGTTCATGTTAGAGAACTCAATGTTTGGATTACCACAAGGATCTGTTTTTACAAATAAAGCTCATAACACGTATCAATCAGCACCAGCCATTTTAGGTCAACAAGGATACACATCAGCAGTGTTCCATGGTAACTATAAAACGTTCTGGAACCGTGATGAAATTTATAAATCATTTGGTTTTAATAAATTCTTTGATGCGTCATACTATGATATGAACGAAAAAGATGTAGTAAACTATGGATTAAAAGATAAACCATTCTTTAATGAATCAATTCCATTATTACAAACGTTAAAACAACCGTTCTATGCGAAGTTCATTACGTTATCGAATCATTTCCCTTATCCTATTGATCCGGCGGAAGCAACGATTGAACCAGCGAAAACAGGTGACTCTTCTGTAGATACGTATTTCCAAACAGCACATTATTTAGATGAATCTGTAAAAGGATTCATGGATTACTTGAAACAATCTGGTTTATACGATAACTCAATTATTGTTATGTATGGTGACCATTATGGTATTTCAGATAATCATAGCGCAGCAATGTCTCAAATAATGGGTAAAGAAATGAACTCATTTGAAAATGCTCAATTACAACGTGTACCTTTAATCATTCGTGTACCAGGAATGGAAGGCGGCGTACAACATCAATACGGCGGAGAAATTGACGTTCTTCCAACGTTATTACACTTACTAGGGACAGATACAAAAAATTATGTCCAATTCGGATCAGATTTATTATCGCCAGAGCATAAACAAGTCGTTCCGTTCCGTAATGGTAACTACGTAAGTCCAACAGTTACAGCACTTAACGGCAAATATTATGATACAGCGACTGGGAAACCTGTAGAATTTACAGATGAAATAAAACAAAATGAACAAATGGTTCAAAAATCACTAAAATACTCTGACCAAGTTGTTAACGGAGATTTATTACGATTCTACACACCGGAAGGATTTACCCCAGTAGATCCTTCAAAGTACAACTACAACAATCGTGATAAAAATAAACCGAAGGTAAAGACGACTCCGGAAGAGGAAGCTAAATAAATACTAAAGAGCGCTACTCATATGAGTAGCGCTCTTGTTTGTATATAATTCCATCGTTATTATACAGAAGGATCTTTTGTTTTTTGTTTCGCCTTTCCGAAGAATACTACACCTACAATGATAATAATGATGAATCCCCATTTAACTAAAGGGTTTCCCTCGAAAAATCCTACAAACCATTTTTCACTTACAATCATTTTCGCAGCAGTATAAGCTAAAACGGCAGCTCCAATCGTAATGATGACAGGGAAACGGTCCACCCATTTTAAAATCAATGTACTTCCCCATACGACTACAGGAATAGAAACTAATAGCCCGATGATTACTAAAGAAAAATTGCCATGTGCAGCTCCTGCAACAGCGAGAACATTATCTATTCCCATTAACGCATCAGCTATAATAATGGTTTTAATAGCAGACCAGAATCCTTCTTCTGCCTTAATATCATGATCTTTGCCTTCAGCAATTAATTTGTAAGCAATCCATATAAGAAGTACACCACCAATTAGAAGTAATCCTGGTATTTTTAATAACCAAACAACAACTAAGGTGGCAGCAGCTCTTATAGCGATTGCTCCGATAGTTCCCCAAATGATGACTTTCTTTTGCTGTTCTTTCGGTAAGCGTCTTGCTGCTAATCCAATTACAATAGCATTATCACCAGCTAAAACTAAATCAATTACAATAATGGCAAGCAAGGCAGACAAATATTCAGATGAAAGAAAATCCATTTACATATCACTCCTTAAGAGTAATATGTGCTAAGCTGTTAAACGGTATGAAAAATTACAAGGGTAATCTTTTTTGATACATAATTAAGAAAAGAATAGCTTAAAAAAACAATTTCTTCAAATAGTAATCGAGGATGATTTACACGATTATTATTATGATTATTAGTAATGGACATTCAAAAAGATGGCTCCGGTACAATTCCGGAGCCATCTTTTAAGTATTTAATTTTAAATGTGTAGGTTTTAGTTTTAAGATTTAATTTCATATTTTTGGATTGCTACTTTCTTAGGCATGAAACATGCAATAATCAAAGCAACAAAAGATAAGACTAACATAAATACGTAGGCATCACTTGAGCTGAAGATAGAAGATAATTTTGTTACTTGCATAGCAGATATGTTTCCATTTTCACTAGATAACTGTAAAGTATGTGAAGTTGACTGGATCGTATATACGGTGATGATAACGGCTGTTCCAATCGCACCTGCTAATTGGCGGATAGTATTGTTTACTGCTGAACCGTGTGAACCTAGTTCTCTTGGTAAAGCATTTAGGCCTGCAGTATTTAAAGGCATCGAAATGAAGCTTAACCCGATTCGTAAAATAATAGTACGAACCATTAAATACATATAAGTTGTAGATTCCGTTAAATCAATTACACCCCACATTGAAATGATTATAAATATTAAACCTGTAATAAAGAGTGGCTTTGCTCCGTATTTATCAAACATTTTGCCTGTGATAGGGGATAAGAAGGCATTAATCACAGCACCAGGTAATAGAAGTAGACCTGATTCAAATGCGGTAAAGCCTCGTCCGTTTTGTAAGTAAATCGGTAAAAGAATTAAATCAGCATACATAATCATCGTAATGAGTATGTTAATGACTGAAGTAAGAGTGAAAATTTTATATTTAAATACGGATAAATTTAGTAGTGGATCGTTAGACTTTATTTGACGTAAACAGAATAGCGTTGTAACGATTATACCGGTGATAATTGTTGTAATAACAACTGGATGATCCCATCCTTTACTTCCAGCACTACTAAACCCAAATATAATACACCCAAAACCAATCGTTGATAAAATGACACTTAGTATGTCTAATTTTGCTTTTGTTGTCTCAGCAACATTCATTAAATATTTAAGTGCGAGAATAATAACGATAAATACAAATGGAGCTAATCCAATAAATAGCCATCTCCAGGATACATATTCAATGATAAAGCCAGATAACGTTGGAGCGATAGCTGGCGCAAAAATGATGGCGAAGCCGATGGTCCCCATAATACTTCCGCGCTTTTCACTAGGGTATAAATATAAAATAACTGTCATCATTAGTGGCATAATAATTCCTGCTCCAATTGCTTGAATCATTCTGCCAGTTAACAGAACGCCAAAATTCATGGCGCATGCACAGAGAACAGTCCCAATAAACAAAGAGAGCATCGAACTAATAAAGAGTTGCCTTGTTGTAAAACGTTTCATTAAAAACGCAGTAATGGGGACGAGAACACCATTTATGAGCATAAAGCCTGTTGATAACCATTGTACTGTTGCAGCTGTAACATCAAATACTTCCATTAAATTACTCATCGCCACATTTAATAGTGTCTGATTTAATGTGGATAAAAAACAGCCGGTAATGAGGACAGCTAATATAATTTTTTTATTTCTTTCTGATATGTCCTTTTGCATTGGTAAACTCCTTCATTATTCACTTGATTTATCGACATTGTGTCGATAAAATTAATGGTAACAAAATAAATTTTCTTTGACCATGAACAGTTTTTTTGAAAATGTTCACTACTCGACATAGAAGGTATGCACTGTCGAGTAAGTAAAGAGAAAATCTATAAAGGAGTTTTAAAGTGTCTACACATAAAAAAGAAGATCCTCGTACAGTTCGTTCAAGAGAAATGTTTAAAAATGCTGTTTTTTCTCTTCTAAGTGAGAATCCTAGTATTTCAAGCTTAACGGTCCAAAAAGTCGCAACAAAAGCAGGATTAAATCGAACAACATTTTACTTACATTATCAAGACATTCAAGATTTACTAGACCAAATTACGAATGAGATTTTAAATGAACTTTCTAATAAAATTGTTGATTTAATACATGCAAGAGATTTATCAGAAAAACAAAAGCTAACACAACTACTGGATTATTTATATATCCACCGAAACTATTTATTTATTTTATTTAAAATGAATCAATTTGAGGAGCAATTATTTTTATTTATTAAGCAATTAATAGAAACGAGAAGAGAGAATACGAAAAAGGATTTACCAGATGATTATGTTGCAGTTGATATTAAAACAGCCTCATTGGTAGGTATCATCATGTGGTGGATAAGGAATGGACTTCACTTTAGCTCAGATTATATCGCAAATCAAATTTATTTTATGTATAAAGGGTAATTAAGTATAGGAATTAATAAAAAATTTATAATACAAAAGAATCAGAGAAAGCAGGGGATATTCATGAACTTTCAAAATGACAAAATATCCTTACATTTAGAGGTTGTGAAATACGAGTTTGAAAATGCAAATAATGCATGTGATCGTAATTGGCTAATGGTAAAAGCAAAACTCTCAGAAAAAAATAAAGTTTTTGAAACGATGGATCCTTTTTTGCAAACTTCCGACTTACTGTACATGATAAAATGGTTTCAATCTTTACCAAATCCTACATATAACGAACTAGATTTCATAGAACCAAATTTAGCATTTGAATTTATGGGAGAAAAAGAAGGGGAGTTTCATATTGTTATTCGTTTATCGTTGGAACTTAATCCTTCATGGTGTAAGGAAGGGGAATACGAATTTTCTATTAGAATAACTCAAGATGATAGAGAGAACATTATTCGTTCTATTGAAGAGCAACAAAGGAAATTCCCAAAATGATAAAAAAAGACTTGATAACCTACTAGAGGGAATCAAGTCTTTTTATTACATGCGATTATCATGCCAGAAGTTTACTGGGAAGTGTTCGTTTTCATGATAGCTTTCTAATTCATATCCTCTTTCTTTCAGCCCTTTAATAATTCCAGGTACTGCTTTAACTGATTGTGGATGAATATCGTGCATAAGGATAACTTCTGTTGGATTTGTAGCATGAGCTAGAACGTTTTCTACGATTTTAGCAGATGCAGCATCTACTGGTATTTTGTTGTATTTCCAGTCTAATGAATCAATTGTCCAGTCCCAAACTTTTAAACCATTTTCGGCAACTTTGTTACGAAGATCTTCATTTAAACCGGGCATTGAGCCGTAAGCAGGACGAGTTAATACTGGTGATTTTCCTAGAACACCAGCGATTAAGCCTTGGTCTTCTTTCATTTCATCAACGTAATGACCTTCTGTGTAAAGTTTCTTGTAGTTATGAGTCATACTGTGCATCCCAACGTAGTGGCCTTCAGCATCTTCGCGTTTTACAAGGTCGGGGAAAGCTTTAACGTTTGAACCAATTAGGAAGAATGTTGCTTTTGCATTTTCACTCTTTAACATATCTAAAAGCTCAGCTGTGTATTTTCCAGGACCATCATCAAATGTTAAGTAAGCAACTTTTCTAACTTGCCCGTTATAGTGTTTGGGAGCTTCTTTTGGTACAAGAGAAGTTTGAATTTCACTTACAAGTTGAACTGATTTTGCATCATCCTCTGTACTTGCTAGAGCAGTATGTATTGATCCAAAAGCGGCTTCGTAAGTAAATAATACCCCAGCGCAAATCAACATAGCCCTTTTCACTAAAGTTGTCATCCGAATTCCATTGTGCATAATTTTCCTACTCTCTATAAAAGTTCTACTCTACTATATTAGCAATTATAGGTAGGGAAATGCAAAAAAACTTTTTTACAAGTGTAAGAAAGTTTTTCCAAAAGTATGCAAGATTTTATAATAATTGCGTTTTGAATAAATGGGACAAAAAATGAATAATTCTAATCCTTAATAGGAAAACAAAGGATATTAATTTTAGGAGGTGCTATATGGTATCGCTTAGGAAGTGAGATGGTTATGGGCAAAAAGATGAAAAATGAAATTTCACATACCGTATTTAAAAAATAAATATAGGAAAATCAAAAAATAATGTAGAATATATCGTACATATATATATTAAGTCAACATAAAACATAAATGAGGTGGACATATGTTACTTGAAGAAGTAATGCAGCAACTAGAGGAATATGGGACAGAACAAACGAGTAAGACGTATAAAAACCATGGGGCGAAAGAGCCGTTATTTGGAGTTAGTTTTGCGAATTTAAAATTGTTAAAAAAGAAAATAAAAAAAGATCATGATTTAGCAATCTCGTTATGGCAAACGAAAAATATGGATGCTATGACTTTAGCGACATATATTTTAGACCCGAAGAAAGTAACGACAGAACAGCTTAATAGTTGGGTGCAGGATGTCGATTATTATTGTTTAATGGATGTTCTTATGACAGCGATATGTACTTCGCCAATCGCAATAGCTAGGATGGAAGAATGGACAAAATCTGACGATGAATGGATTGGGAGAGCTGGATGGTCTTTATTAGCGAATATTGCAATTAAAAATAAAACGTTACATGATGATTTCTTCTTACCGTATTTAACAGAGATTAGAATTCATATACATAATGAAAAAAATAGAAAAAAAGAAGCAATGAATAGTGCTTTAATCGCGATAGGAATTCGGAATGAGTACTTAGAACGACAAGCAATTGAAATTGCTCGTGAAATTGGAAAAGTAGAAGTTGATCACGGTGCAACGTCATGTAAAACACCAGACGCAGAACCATATATTAAAAAGGTGCGGGAAAGAGCTGAAAAAAAGAAAGTGAAATAAAAAAGGAGAATGGCTATGAAACCAATTGAAGCGGCACAAAGCATAATTACATCACAATTTCCGAATTGTGATGTTGCCTTACTAGGGGGAAGCGTTGTAAGAGGAGAGGCTACGAAAACATCAGACCTAGATATTATAATAATCGATCAAAAACTGTCAGGGTGTTATAGGGCATCCTTCTATAGTAATGGTTGGCCCGTTGAAGTATTTGTACATAATTTTGAAACGTATAAAACCTTTTTCAAAAGTGATTGTGAGCGCGGGAGACCTTCACTCCCTCAATTAGTTTCAGAGGGGATTGTTTTAAAAGGAAACGATGAAATTATTGAAAGACTAAAAAGAGAAGCGAATGATTTATTAAAGCAAGGTCCTGAAAAATGGAATGAAGAAACGATGAAACAGAAACGATATTTTCTTACAGATACTTTGGATGATTTCATTGGTGCAACGAAGAGAGAAGAAGAATTGTTCATTGCTAATTTATTAGCGGATTTAGTACATGAATATGTATTAAGAGTAAATGGTAGGTGGCTTGGAAATTCAAAATGGTTTATAAGAGTGCTGAGAAGATATGATGAGCAATACGCAAAACAGTTTGTAACGGCTTTTGATCATTTTTATAAAACAGGAGAGAAAAATGAACTAATTATTTTTATTGAAAAGACTTTAGAATATTATGGAGGAAGAGTGTTCGAAGGGTTTTCTATTGGCAAATAAAAGGGGGATAGTAAAATGAATGTACCAAACGTTAAATTAAGAGAACTGACACTTGATGATGTAGAAGATCGATATCACTGGTCATTAGATACAGAAGTGACAAAACATTTAGTCGTACCAGATCAATATCCTCCGTTTACTCGTGACGATACGAAAAAATGGATTGAAGCTTGTATAAGTCGAGAGAATGGTTATGAACAAAGAGCTATCGTTACAGAGAAAGGTATACATATTGGCTGGGTAGATCTTAAAAATTTCGATAAAACAAATAAAAATGCAGAACTAGGAATTGCGATTGGTAAGAAAGAGTATTGGGGAAAAGGATTTGGAATGGCTGCTCTAAACAGCATGTTACAAATAGGGTTCTCTCAGTTCGAATTGGAGAAAATTTGGTTACGTGTAGATGAAGATAATGCACAAGCAAGAAAGAGTTATGAAAAAGCAGGATTTGTATGTGAAGGGTTAATGAGAAATGATCGATTGCGCCATGGTAAGTTCATTCATCGCTATCGTTACAGTTTATTAAAAGAGGAGTATGAATCGAAAACTAATTTTACATAAAAATATTATGTAAACTAAAAAGGGGATAGATAAAATGATTCGATTACTTACAAAAGTGGATGCAAAGCAATATTGGGAGCTACGTTTACAAGCATTGCAAGTAAACCCAGAAGCATTTGTAACGACATATGAAGAAGCAGTGAATCAAGAAAACCCTCTTAATCGTGTTGTTAGTAATCTTTCGTCTAACAGTAGTTTTACATTTGGTGCTTTTAATAAAGAGAGTCGCTTAGTTGGAGTTGTTACTTTATTAACAGAAGAAAAGGAAGCATATAAACATAAAGGGCATATCGTTGCGATGTATGTAGATGCAAGTAATCGAAGAAGTGGTCTTGCACGTGATTTAATACGTAAGGCAATTGAAAGAGCAAGAGAAATGAAATTAGAGCAATTGAATTTAGGTGTGGTATCAACAAACGAACCGGCAAAGAAATTATATGAATCTCTTGGCTTTAAAAAGTATGGAATTGAAAAGAGAGCTATAAAGATGAATGGTGTGTATAGTGATGATGAACATATGGTGTTGTTCTTTTAAGGGAGGGAGTTTATCATGAAAGATCTTTATTTAGAAAAAGATATGAACCCGCAAGTAGCGATTTTGTATGCGACGGTTACGGATACTTTTAAAAGATTGCAAAGTTTAGTAGAAGGTACTGAAGAGGAAGAACTATCCTTTAAAGGGTCTGAAAATAATGAAAATAGTATTGGGCAACTACTTCAGCATTTAGCAGTTGTCGATTTACATTGGGTGTACCGTTTAAAGGGAGAAGAAGTTCCACTGGCACTTGAAAATAAATATGGTCCTATGCTGAATGAAGTAGGAGAACTGCCAAGTTTAAGAAAGCAAACATTGCAAGAATTAATACAAGATTATGAAGCGGTACAAAATATGTTTTATGAGGAATGTATGAAACTAACAGAAAATGATTTAACCGGGGAAGTCTTTTATGAAAAGGGAGAAAATGCGACTATAAGATGGGGGATATGGCATATAGCTGATCATAATCGGTACCATCAAGCACATATAAATCGGTTGAGAAAATTATATATAGCTAGATTACATGTAAGTTAAATATTGCGAATTTTAATTATATTTTCTTTGTTGTATGATATAAGAAGAAACTTAACAAGGGGTTTTAAGATGAAAGCTATTGCAGTTGGAATATTGGCATCATTTTTCTTTGCCTTTACCTTTGTGTTAAATCGGTCGATGGACTTAGAAGGTGGAAGCTGGATATGGAGTGCATCATTGCGTTATTATTTTATGGTTCCAATGCTTTTACTGATTGTCATGTATAGAGGCAATTTAAAGCAGCTCTTTCAATATATGAAAAACAATCCGAAAGAATGGTTGTTATGGAGTATTATAGGATTCGGTCTTTTTTATGCACCGCTTAGTTTTGCTGGCGCATTTGGACCAGGTTGGCTCGTTGCATCAACATGGCAAATAACGATTGTCGCAGGGATTTTGTTAACACCATTTTTTGCGGTAGACCCATTACATAAGAAACTTCCTATGAAGGAATTAGTAATGTCAGGCATTATTTTATTCGGTGTTGTGCTTATGCAAGTTGAACACGCTTCGTCTTTAGGAATTCGGGAAACTATTTTATGTGTAGTTCCTGTTCTCATTGCAGCATTTGCATATCCACTTGGAAATAGAAAAATGATGCAAGTTTGTAAAGGGGAACTAGATGTATTCCAGCGGGTTCTCGGTATGACATTAGCAAGTTTACCATTTTGGTTTATTCTATCTGGTTACGAGGTATCTACAAATGGATTACCGTCAAGTAGCCAAGTTTTTCAATGTTTTATTGTAGCAGTTAGTTCTGGTTTAATCGCAACAGTATTATTCTTCTTTGCGACAGATCTTGTAAAAGATGATCCGCAAAAATTGGCAACAGTCGAAGCAACGCAATCTGGTGAAGTATTATTTGCGCTTGCAGGAGAGCTCATCTGGTTATCTGCCCCAATTCCGTCATCCTTATCTTGGATTGGTATGAGCCTTGTTATTATCGGGATGATACTACATAGCTATGTAGCAGTCGTTGTGAAAAAAGAAGAAAAAATAACGGCGTAAAAAGATTAGCTCTTTAAAAAAGAGTTAATCTTTTTTCATGAAAAAGGATGGATATACAATGTTACAATATGTTTAACATGAAGATATAGATTCAATTAAAGGAGTATTCAACCTCATCTGCGATTTTAATAAATTCTCTAAGTTGAGGTACATCAATATACATAATCGGGTTTATATCTTTTCCCTTTTTTTTTCGATATGTAATACAATAACAGATGTGTTTATTAGCATTTTAATAGAAATGAAAATGATCAAGCTAAATATTAAGAAAAATATGATAATATATTTATGAATAAGTTTAAATTTTAATATATAGTGTTAGTGGGGGAACCGTTATGAAAATAAATGAAATAGTAGCGAATACACGATTTCCTAATACAATTGAATCCATTACAAAAGATTTAAAGATATTAGGAGTCGAAAAAGGAATGACAATTATCGTTCATTCATCATTAAGTTCGATCGGTTGGATTTCTGGTGGAGCGGTTGCGGTAGTAGAAGCATTAATGAAGGTTGTTACAAAAGAAGGAACGATAATTATGCCAACGCAATCTTCAGATTTATCAGATCCGAAACATTGGTCAAGACCGCCTGTACCTGAAGACTGGTGGCAGATTATCCGTGATAATGTCCCAGCATTTGATCCACGCATAACACCAACAAGAGGAATGGGTGAAATAGTTGAATGTTTCCGTACATATCCGAATGTAGTGCGCAGCAATCATCCATTAGGAAGTTTTGCTGCATGGGGAAAATATGCAGAGGCAATAACGATGAATCATTCGCTATCAATGAGTTTAGGAGAGGAATCACCATTAAGAAAAATATATGATTTAGATGGATATATATTATTAATTGGTGTTGGATATGATTCCAATACGTCTGTCCATTTATCTGAAATACGTACCGGTGCACGTGAGCTAATAAAAGTAGGAGCACCAATTTTAGAAAACGGTGAAAGAGTATGGAAAGAGTTTGTTGAGATGGATTATGATTCTGATGTGTTTGTAGAAATTGGTGTAGAGTTTGAGCAAAAAGGAACTGTAACAAACGGAAAAATAGGCAACGCAACGTGCCGTCTTATGAAGCAACGTGATATAGTTGACTTTGGAACAGCATGGTTTCGTAAGAAAAATCAGTAAGGGATGGTTACAATGAAGGGGAAAAAGGTATTAATTACGAGTGGTGGTTGTTTAGAAAAATGGGATCAAGTGCGTGGTCATACGAATATGGCAAAAGGAACAATTGGTAGGATAATTGCAGAAGAACTTATAGCTAAAGGGGCACATGTTATATATTTACACGGTTATTTCGCTGAGAAACCAAGCGATGTAAATAAAGGATTAGAATTACATCCATTTGAGGGAATTGTTGATTTACAAGATAAAATGAAAAGTATCATTACACATGAAAAGGTTGATGCGGTCATTATGGCAGCGGCTGGATCAGATTGGATTGTTGAAAAGATTTGTGATCAAGATGGAAATGTTCTTAATATGAATGGGAAAATTTCAAGTGATATCGCACCTATTATTCATTTTCAAAAGGCACCGAAAGTATTAAAGCAAATAAAGGGGTGGGATCCGGAAACAGTACTCGTTGGTTTTAAACTGGAAAGTGATTTAAATGAAGAAGAATTGTTTGAAAGAGCGAAAAATAGAATGAAAGAAGCAAAGGCGAATGTAATGATAGCGAATTCACCAAATTCTTTATATTCGCGCGAGGCTGTACACTATGTAATTGGAGAAGATGGTAAAGGGAAGTTATGTAATGGGAAAGATGATACAGCGAAAGAAATTGTCAAAAGCTTAGAAGTATTATGTAATCGTATTACTGCTTTGTAAAATTTAGTTTTTAGATAAGAATGAATCCGCATAGTATATAAATGAGCGAGACTTTAATCGAATGTGAGCGTAAACCAATCAAGATCTATACAGAGAATAATTGGTGAGGAGTGGGTTCTATGGAACATTTATTAAAGCAAGCTATTAAACTCCGGAACGATAAGAAATATGCGCAGTCCAGAGAGATACTTATAGGATTAACAAATTTTACGAGGGATGCCGAAGTGTTTTATCAATGCGCTTGGATACATGATGTAATGGGTCTTGAAACGGAAGCTGTGCCGTATTATGAACAGGCTATTGCAAACGGTCTTGAAGGTGAGTCACTTTGCGGAGCTTATATTGGTCTTGGCAGTACATATCGTTGTATAGGTGAGTATGACAAAGCAATTACTGTTTTAGAAGCAGGATTACAGAAGTTCCCTGAGAATGATGTGATGAAAGTATTTTTGTCATTAGCAAAATACAACGTAAACGATCATGAATCCGCGATGAAATTATTACTTGAAACTGTCGTAAAAGTAGATGAAGTAAGAGAATTTGAGCGTGCGATTTTGTTTTATAAAGACCGTTTAAACGAGGTTTTTAAATAGAGGAGTGACCGTATGAATGTATCTATATCGCGAAGGCGAAAAGGAATTTGGATTGGACTCGTATCTTTAATTATGTTATCGAACTATTTATTGTATGCCCTTCCCATTGTACCAGCTGCTCCGAAAGAAGTAGTGCTTGGGTCATTATTAGATTGTATGTTTGTAATTCCAGTCATCACATATTTCTTTATTATAAGGAAAAGATACTCGTTAACGTATATATTTCCTATAGTTATAGCTGGATACGTGTTCGCAAGATTTATAATTCCTAGTGATTATTTACAAGCTTTTTCATTTATTTCATATGTAATAGTTGCAGGAGAAATTGCATTTGTATGCTTAGAATTATTCCTTCTATATAAAATAATTAGGGCGCTTCCTAACATAGTAAAAAGATTTAAAGAATATAGAAGTGTATATTCGTCATTTTCTTATGCGATTGATGCAGCGTTTGACGCTACTATGAAAAGAAGTAAGGCTGTAAGTATCATTCTTACTGAGTGTAAGTTAATCTATTATGCGTTTTTATCGTGGCGTGAAAAAGTACCAGATGGTGAATGCACATATTCCTATCACAAAAAGACCGGTGCAATAGGTGTTTATATTATGATTATTCATGCAACATTAATTGAAAGTATCGGTTTTCATTATTTACTTCATCAATGGAATCCAGTAATAGCTTGGATTTTACTCATATTAAACGTATATGCGATGATTTATTTTTTAGCTGAAATACAAGCGATGCGTAAAAATCCGATTATCGTAACAGAAGACAACATAATCATTCAGATCGGATTAGGAAAGAAAATCGTTTTGCCATTTACTCAAATTAATAAAATTGTGTTTTATAAAGGCGAACTTATAAAGAAAGAAGAAAAAGAGGTTCTTGATGCAACTGTTATGGAGTTCATAAAAGAACCTGCTACTTTTGAAATAACGTTAAAAGAGCCAGTGAAAGCGCAGTTGTTATATGGTTTTTCTAAAACAGTGAGTCGTGTGCATTTAAATGTGGATGAGGAAAGGAAATTTTATGATGCGGTTACTGAAAGGTTAAAACATATGAATGATGGATAGTGAAAAACTCCTTCTAAATAAGAAGGAGTTTTATTGTGTAATTGTAGACCGTACACTTCTTTATCGCTATATAAACGGATATAATTAAGACTAGAAATAGCATAAGGGGAAACAAAAAATGAATAAATTACGAACACCTAAAAGTGAAATTATAGAAAGAAAAGTCCGGTATGACTCGACAATAGTAGATCACAATTGCTTAATACTTGAAAAGAAATCTCAAAGTATCATGTTATTTCATGAGGTTCAGTATTCATTTACGATGAATACAAATGATTCGAGTTTAACAATCGCGAAAGGAAGTTATACAATTGCATACTACTGGGAAAATCGTCCGTACAATTTATACATATGGAGAGATAAGAAGGGAATGTATTTAGGCTCTTATTTTAATATTGTAAAAAATACGCACATAACAGACGAACTAGTGTCGTTTGAAGACTTAATTATTGATATTTTGGTACTTCCAAGTGGCGAATACTATATATTAGATGAAGATGAATTACCTGAGCCCTTAGAGAGTTTTGAAGGTGGCTATGTGGATGAAGCTCTTTATGTATTAAAGGAAATAATTCAAAAGTCGCTTCCTCAAATGATTGTAGAGACAGAAATGGTGCGGCTAAAATAAAGTTTAATCGATTTGAAAAGAGAATACGTGTTTAATGAAAATGAGTAGTCTCAAGTTATATGATCTAAATACAAAATGGAAAAGAGAACGTATTAAAAAAGTATTAAATACATTAGGACATAAAGAGCCTGAAATAAATGATACAGACGTCATGATAAAAAAGCTAACGGAAGTAAAGTTGAAATAAGAAAATAAAATCGTTGGTGAAATGATAGCTGATGCATATGCTTTAAAAAAGTAGTGAGAAATAAAAAAACCACAAGTTTTTAAGCTTGCGGGTTTTCATCGTAAACAATTAATAAATATGGTAAAATTAAGAGGTAACTTATGGTACGGTTGGTTGTTCAATTATCACTTCTCCGAGTAGGAGGGGGTGATAATACATGAGTGAAATTGCGTTGCTGCTGCAAGGTGGACTGTTTCTCGTTGCATTGTTAACGTTTATTGTCGTCTTAATAGACAAGCTCAAAAAATAACAACCCACCTATGCCTATAGAATGTGGGTTGTTGTGTTTGTACGAAACAAATAGGATAAATGGACAATCCAATCTGCTAAGTTACGTGGACTAGTGTGTAGCCGCACACTAGTCTTTTTTATTTATATACAGTTTTTAATTGTTTTATGAGATTGTATTATTCTTTTCATACTCATTATAACACAGTGTCTTTTTATGAAGAAAGGAGACCATACGTTCTTATATGGATTAAATAGAGTGTGTAGTTTCTTTAAATAGCCCATCCATATACTGTTTTAAACTTTGAATATAAAATTCCTGTTTATTTACACTGTTTACTCCGACAATTGGTGATGGAAGTTCATATCTCTTTTCTGATAAATGAACGACAACGTCAAAGATATCAAACAGACGAATGAAACAGAACAGGCCATCTTTATCGCTTAGTAAAATAAAGTAATGGTTATCACTCTTTGTATTTAATGTATTCCATAAAGAACTTTTGCTTAAGTCACGTACAATACTCTTTTCTTTTAATTCCATGAAATCGGCGTTTAATAGAATGTTAGAAATATCAATTGCATCTTGATCTTCAAAATAGCCATCAATTGTTTGTACAGCGAAAGTATAAGCCATTTTTAATACGCTCATTTTGTATTTACGGTTATCTAAAAGTAATTCACGTTGAATAGAGCTAGCTACTTTTGTTACACGTTCTTCTTTCCAAATTTCATTATGTAATGAAATATCGTGCTTTTTACATAGTTTCATAATTAATGCATTGGAATAAAGTATTTCATCACTTACTTCAATAACATCTGTCTCAGCCGCCGCAAGTTCCTCGCCATGTTCATTCGTATAAAGAGGAGAGTCGATTTGTTTTTTCATTTGCTCAATCTTATATTGACTTAATTTATGCCTAATTAAAGGACGATCAATATTTGTTGTCATATGTTCATGACAAGTATCACAAATTGAGTTTGTGAAATAATATCCACATAATATTTCTGGGACGACATATTGTTCACTAAGTTCTTTCGTATCTTTTCTGCAAATGATGCATTGTGTCATATTTATCACCTTTACCTGCAAATTTGTATGTAATCTCATTGTAGTGTATTTATTGGCATTTTGGAATATTGTTAAGGAAAATATTATGTGAAATTCATGTTTATTTTGGTACAATATAGAGAAGTGCTAGTTTAAAGGAGGACGTTTTTTTGAAATCGAAAGTGCACTTTTGGACATTAGAAGTGCTGATGGTTGTAGGGATTATATTTATTTGCACAAAAATATCGTTTCTATTTCAACCAATTGGTATCTTCATATCAACATTATTTTTCCCAATTTTAATCGCGTTATTTTTATACTTTGTATTTAACCCTTTGTTAGTCTTTTTAGAGAATAAAAAAGTTCCTAGAAATTTAGCGATTTTACTACTATACCTTTTTATTATCACATTAGGTGGGGTTGCTATTGGAGTAGTCGTTCCAACCATCTCACAACAGTTAATGGATTTAGTAAAAAATATGCCAACTTACATAAAAGAGGGGAAAATATACATACAAGAGTTATCCCATCATAGATTTTTTGAATGGATATCTACACAAAATTATGTTTCCATTGAAACAATTGAAAAAAATGCGATTGAATCTTTAAAGGAAATTCCAAACACAATTACGTCGAGTGCAACCGCTGTATTTGGTATCATCACGAATGTTGCGTTAGTTATATTTACAGTACCGTTCATATTATTTTATATGTTTAAAGATGGACATGCCTTTCCAGGGAAAGCAGTTAGTCTATTACCTGAGTCTTACCGAGAAGAAGGACTTCGTATCATAAAGGAAACGAACGAAACATTATCTGCATATATTCAAGGTCAAGCGCTCGTTTGTTTATTTATCGGTGCCTTTACATTTACTGGTTATTTAATTATCGGTTTACCGTATGCTTTCGTTTTAGGGATTATCGCAGCATTTACAAATATCATCCCGAACTTAGGTCCATTTATCGGTGCAGCACCAGCTGTCATTGTAGGTCTGTTCGTATCTCCGATGCAAGCATTGTACGTAATAATTATCGTAACAATTGTACAGCAGTTTGAAAGTAACATTATTTCACCGCGTATTATGAGTTCAAAATTAAATATCCACCCGTTAACAATTATTATTTTAATTTTAGGGGTGGGTAACTTTGCGGGAATTATCGGGATGATTTTAGCAGTGCCAGTTTATGCAGTAACAAAAACGGTTGTTTCGAACTTAGTGAGATTGTTTAAGACGAAACGAAATAATCGAAAATAGTAATTGTTGAGAAAGATACACCGCTTTTTAAGTGGTGTATCTTTGTTTGTAAATCAATATTTAAAAGTGTACTAATATAGTTTTAATATATATTTTTTACATATCAAATTCAACGGTAATCCTGTGTGATACGATCCCTATAAAACTATGTGGAATCCCTCTGAACTATCCAAATCATTTCTTTACACCGTGCTATCAACATCATAATCGACTCCTTTCAATTTTTTATATTTAAACGATTATAGGTGAGTGTAGTATTTGCTTCTACGATCACGAATTTCATCAATAATTTGTTTATATTGTTGCTCTTGTTTTAATTCATTTTGAGATATCGTTTCTTTTTGAATCGTAATAGTTAAAAAGAAAAGGTGAAACTTCATAAGTGAATTCCTCCTTTCAAATCGGAATTACAGATGACTACAGTAATGGCTTTGTCTTTCTTTTACATGATCCATAGCCTGATTAATTTGTCGTTCATGAAGTATTTCAGACTCAGAAAATTTATTTTTTTGAATGGTAATGGTTAAGAAGAATACTTTAAATTTCATTGGATTTTTGCTCCTTTAGTATTTATTTAGAAAAGATGGTTGTAAAAAGAGGATTGCAGCTCTTTTACTTCGTCCATAGTATTTTGAACGTGTTGATCGTGTAAAACTTCATTTTGTGAAAGCTTACGTTTTTGAATGGTAATGGTTAAAAAGAATGCTTTAAATTTCATTAGATTTTTGCTCCTTTAGTATTTATTTAGAAAAGACGGTTGTAAAAAGAAGATTGCAGCTCTTTTACTTCGTCCATAGTATTTTGAACGTGTTGATCGTGTAAAACTTCATTCTGTGAAAGTTTACGTTTTTGAATAGTAATGGTTAAAAAGAATGCTTTGAATTTCATTAAGATATTGCCCCTTTAAAATATATTTTTAACACATTTGTGTATAGTACGTGCTTCTAATGTCAGTTAATTTATCAGTTGTTTGTTTTAATTGTTGTTTACGAATAATTTCATCTTCAGATAATGTTTTTTTCTGAAGTGCAGTCGTAAAAAAGAAAATATGAAAAGCCATAGACGAATTCCTCCTTTCGAAAAGGAATTACAGGTGATCACAATACAGCACTTGGCGCTCCTTAACATCATTCATAGCTTTTTCAATCTGCTTATTATGAAAAATTTCAGTTTTGGAAATTGTATTTCTTTGAATCGTAATACTTAAAAACAATACGCTAATAGTCATCGAATGTTGCTCCTTTCTTTAAAAAATAATGTAAGAGACTAAAAAATCGCACAAAAAAGCCACAGGAAGATATAGTTCTCCTATGGCTAGGCGTGAAAAAGCCACAGGAAAGTATACGACCTCCTGTGGCGAATTTATGAATTAATAGAAATAAAGTACGATTTTCAATTCTCCGCTAGGGTGGTCGAATTCATATTTAATTGTCCGAAAAACACAGGTGCAGTTAACGCTAAAATTAAAGCATGTAAATGTAATTTCATCATAGTATTCGACCTCCTTTTAGAATATTTTTCTTACGTTAGTAATTATATACAATTAATGGATAATTGTAAACATGAAAATTGAAAATTTTTAATTTTGATTAAAATGCGTATATATTAAAGGGTATTTGAAAAGAAGTATTGTAATTAACGAAATATCGATAAAAATGGGGGATGTTAAATGAAATATATGCATCATAACATGCTCGTTATGCTAACAATTTTTTTATTTATTACTGCTTGTTCTAACGGAGAAAGAATAAAAGAAATAGATGATGTTGGATCTGGAGATTTTAAGAAATATGCTGGGACATACGTTGGAAATAATTCAGATGTGGTTGCGATTGTTACAAACTTACCTGGTGGTGAAACATTTCAAAGCTTAAGTTTAGAAAATGAAAATATAAAAGTGAAATATGGTGCAAAGGAGAATGGAAATCTTACAGAAGATATGCTAGAGACATATTGGTTTGATGGGAAGGATACGATGAAAAAAAACTTCTTCTTTAATGTTATGTATTTTGCAGTTTTAGTGCCGAATGCAAAAGGCTATGAGCTTCAAGTAGAAAATAAAAGTTTTACGATAAAGAGAGAAGAATTATTATCAATCTTGTATGAAAAATTTGATGATTTTCCAAAAGAAGATGATGTATGGGATAAAAATAAAGTGGGAAAGTTCCTTAGTGATAATAACGAAAAAATGAAAATGCTTGTGAATGATAAAGATTTTCGGGAATTTTTATTTGCTAAATATCCAGTACAGCAGTTGAAAGAGAGTCATTCTTAAACGAATGATTCTCTCTAATTACTGTATTTTTATGTATTGCACTATTAATATTTTGGCGTCGTTATCGTTCTATGCATAAGCCAATAAAGGGAACGGGAAAACGTATTTTGTGGCCGTTACTATTTTTAACACCGGGTATTTTATTGTTTTTTGGTCCAGTACACCCAGCTATATTACAAGTGAGCATAGCAATATTAATTGGGATAATTTTTGCAGTACCACTTATAGTTTTAACAAATTATGAACGAAGAGAAGATGGAAATATTTACACGAAAAAAAGCGTAGCCTTCCTCATTACTTTTATTGCGCTTGTTATTTTAAGATATGGTTCAAGACAATATATTGTTGATGTAGATCAACAAACGATTGGTTTATTATTTTACGTCGTTGCAGTATCGTATATCATTCCGTGGAGAATGGCTTGTTATATAAAATTTCGTAAAGTTTGGCGGAAAAATAATAATCATGCTATGTGAAAACTTCTCATTTGAGAAGTTTTTTATTTTTATCCCGCATTTACGCGCAGTAAAACCCCCACTGATTAAAGTTTCATTTTATATGTAAGCAAAATAATTTGTTGAAGTGCAAGCTGACATACAATATGATAAATATAAAAAATTAAGGGGAAGTAGAGGATATAAAAATGCGTACAATTTTACTTTTTCTAAATAACATGTCCATCAATGAAATAGAGAGTATTAGACAAAAGCATGATCCTTTATTCGGACTAATCCCACCGCATATTACAATTGTATTTCCATTTGAAAGTTCGATTTCAAATGATGAGCTGAAATTACATATTTTGAATGTGTCAAAAGGGATACAGAGTATAGAAATTGAATTTGCGAATCAAATTACGAGTGAAGGAGAATATTTGTTTTTACGAGTTGAAAAGGGTAAAGAACAAATAGAAGAACTACATGATATCCTGTATACAGGACTATTATCACAATTTTTGGAAGGGGACATTCCGTACATACCGCATGTAACAGTAGGGAGAAAAGAATGTGCCGAGCGAGCTGTGGAAGTGGTTAATGATATTCCTAGTTTTCATGAGAAGTTAAATTGTGTAATTAATAGAATTAGTGTAGAACGTATTGGGGAGAGCGGAGAGTCAATTATTGAATTTGAAGTACTATTGCAAAAAAGCTGACACAAGTCAGCTTTTTTAATTCGTGACATGAAGCAAAGCACCAATTGCACCGCTGTAACCATCATCTTGTAGGAAGACTGGTATTTTGTTTTGATATTCTGTATAGCTACTTATAATTCTTTGAAGATGTCCGTTATTGCATAGAGTAGAACCGATGTAAATAATATGGTCAATATTTTTAGCTTCGGCGAATTGAAGGCTTAATGCAGTAACAACTTCACCTACAAGTCCTTGAATGGTAGCAAGTATATCTGAGCTATTAAAATGTGATTCTGTAATGGCTACTTTCCCGAAATTGCTAGCTGTTAAGCTATTATCAATGGGGGAGAGAATACCGTCATAAATATCTCCAACCGTAATATCTAAATCTTTTCTAGAGCCTACTTTTGTTAGAGGGATTACATCTTCAAACTGATCAATATTTGTTAACAGTTTTGAAAGCCCCATAATTGTACCACCACCAACTCCAGTTCCACCGGCGCGAACATATTGCTTGTCATGAACGTAGTGAATAGATGTACCTGTACCGATATTTGTTAATACAAAATTATTGATAGTTTGCTTTTCTTTGTTTAGGATATAGTGCACACCTGTTATAGTAGCATCGAATTCATTTAATGTTACTGTTTCATATGAATCCGAAAGTAGATCTTGCAATTGGGCCGCTTTACCACCTGTAATGCATAATTTTGTAATGAATTTGTTTTGATGAAGCCATTCTTTAATCTTTTGATGGTCATATGAATAAAATTTCTCAAAAGATATTTTATTCTCTACGTTATAGTAAACAATTTTCGTTAATGTTCCTCCAG
The DNA here is from genome assembly GCF_022663495.1 of Bacillus cereus group sp. BfR-BA-01383. NCBI lineage: Bacteria > Bacillati > Bacillota > Bacilli > Caryophanales > Bacillaceae > Bacillus > Bacillus cereus group sp. BfR-BA-01383. The sequence continues at coordinate 7,161 of NZ_JAKUFP010000004.1, read as the reverse complement.
CATCAATCCCGATAGCACGCTGCATTTTTCTACTCCTAACTATGTGTTGTTTAATCAGCTTGATAAATTAATAGTTTCTCCACTGTAACAATTAGTTGATCGTTAACAGTTGCAGTTCCTTTGCCGAGAATAAAACCTCGTCGGTTACGTGTTAGCTCATAATGTAAATCAAGTTTATCACCAGGATACGCATTTTTATGAAATTCTACCCCATCTAAAGAGGAGAGGAAGCCAAGCCCTTCAGATTCACCTGTACTTACAAAGGCACTAAGTTGAGCCAGTGCTTCTACAATAAGCATATGAGGCATATATCTTTGATTGTCATTAATAAACCACTCGTTATTTGTGATCAGTTTGTATCCTGTAGCTGACTGTGATTCTTTAACGTTTGTAATTTTATCAATCATTAAAAATGGATAGCGATGGGGAAGAGTATCTTTAATATTCATAGCGTACCTCCAGGAATAATAATACCCCTGCTAAAGTTAAGCAGGGGAGTTATTATTAATTTTTAACTAGTTCCTCTACTTTTTCAATAGAGAAAATACCACTGTTTTTAATGTTTTCAACTGCTTCTTGTAATACTACTTTATCTTGAACAAGTGCAATACGTACAAAACCTTCGCCGTGAGGACCAAATGCATGGCCTGGTGTGACAACGACATTTGCACGATCCATCAGTGCATAAGCGAACTCTAGAGAAGTCCATCCTTTCGGAATTTCAGCCCAAACGAACATACTGCCAGCTGGTTTATCGACGTTCCAACCAAATGTTCGGAATCCATCGACTAAAGTATCTCTACGTTCTTGATAAATACCGCGGTTTTTTTCACAAAATGCAGCGCCATTTCTAAGCGCAGTACATGCTGCTTTTTGAATTGGTAAAAACACACCGTAATCTGTATTAGACTTAAATTGCGTAAGCGCGCCGACAATTTCTTCGTTACCAATCATATACCCAATACGGCTACCTGCTAAACTATAACTTTTAGATAAAGAGTTAATTTCAACGCCAACTTCTTTTGCACCAGGTACAGATAAGAAGCTAATTGGCTTTTGGCCATCAAAATAAAATTCAGCATAAGCAAAATCATGAACAACGATAATATTATGTTTTTTCGCGAATGCGATTACTTCTTTAAAGAAATCTTCATGAGCCATTGCTGGAACTGGGTTCCCTGGGAAGTTCAAAATCATCATCTTCGCGTTATCGGCGATTTCTTCAGGAATAACTTCTAAATCAGGTAAGAAATCATTTTCTTTCTTTAATGGCATGTAGTAAGATGTTGCACCGGCCATTTGAATACCTGTTTCATAAGCTGTATATCCTGGATCAGGAACTAATATTATATCTCCAGGATTTGCATAAACCATAGGTAAATGAACGAGTCCGTCTTGTGAACCCATTAATAATAAAACTTCTTTTTCAGCGTTTAATATAACGTTATGAGTGTTGTTGTAATATTCAGTTACAGCTTCGTGAAATTCTTGTATACCTGCTAATGTGTATCCATAGCTTTCTTTTTCACTCGCCGTATGTACCAGTGCTTCTCTTACGAAGTCAGCAGGAGGCATATCGGGATTCCCGATACTTAAATCGATCATTTTATGACCTGCTGCAATTTTCTCTTTTTTATAGGCCCCTAATTCACTAAAAATAGAAGATTGGAATGCTTTCATTCTAGTTGCTAACGTGTAAGTCATTAAAACCCCTCCTAAAAACTGTGTTTTCTTTCTGCGTTTTTAATTATTCTGAAAACACATGTTTATATTTTATCATTTTTTTATGAAAATTAAAACGATTGACAAATTTAGAAGGAGGATTAGAATATTATATATTTCTTATAAAACAATTAAGATGTTTTATAATTTTTGTTTATAATATCTCGGATATTTTGTATTAAAAAGAATACGAACACCAAACCTAGTATCCCGCTAAGCCAATAGTATGAATTCCCTGTAGTGAATTTTTCATAGAATGAAATAGCATTCCATAGAATAAGGATTACGGAACAAACTGTTGATATAATTAAAGAACTTAAGCTCCTCAAAAAAAGCACCTCACAATAAAAAGTATTTATTAATTAATTTTATATTATAATTAAGGGATTTAAAAGAGAATATATTTTTAAGAAAGCATCTAAAGTGAAAAACCGCAAAAATATATTTTGCGGTTTTGTAAAATCCCTATAGTTAATCACTTGTTTTTTTATATGTACATATTTTTTCAGCATTAGTAAAATATACATTTAATTTATTATCGACAATTTTTAAAGATTGATCCGATGTAAAGGAGTTACCATAATCAATGTGGTATACGCTAGAGTTATTTACAAACGAACCTTTATATAAATCTTCTTTTTTATTTGTCGTTTGCATTTCCACTAAATTTTGTACAATTTCTACTTTCTTTTCCTCTTTTACAATTGTTTCAAATTTATAAGATACAGGACATTCCCCATTTTTATTGTCAACGATTTCCCAAGAACCGTATATATCATTATTGCTGCACCCACTAAGAAGAATGGCGAGTATAGGAGATATTAATAGAAATTTTTTCATTTTGTGCTCCTTTCGTATGTAATGCTTATAAAACGTACGATATGAATATTGTAAAAAATAAAGTTTAAATTTTTATAAAGAATTACTAAATTTCACATAAAAATTGGGAAAAGCGATGGGGAAAATAATAGGCATGGATCTAGCGTGATACTAGAATTCATGCCTAACAGTATACTTTTTGTTATGATTTTTTGGGGATTAATGTAGAGGAAAGAAGGATGATTATTCCATTTAAAATATATATACCTGAAATAATGAAGGCCAAGGTAGCTGATCCAAACCCACCTTTATCAAATATAGAAGCGAAGGTCAAAGTGCTGAAAAAGACTAAAGGAGTTAATAGTAAGAATACAAAACCTGCCACAATTCTTCTTTTAAAGCTATGTTGAGATAGGGAAATAGCTAAAAAATTAATGATGCCAAACATAATAATATCAAAAAGAAAAATAATAAATAACTGCATACCATCAGACATCTTTGAACCCCCTTTTTATAGATAATATGTTATATAATGTATTCGCAAGTAAGATGGTTTACTCCTTTAAACATTTTCGATAAACGTAATAAATGGGATTATTATAAAACAAAGAGGCATGGGCCAGTATAAAACTGAATCCATGCCTAAGGGGGTTATACTATAAATTCGCAGATTGCGAAGGTTGTTTTTCATATTGTTTCTGTTTTGATAAGGAAATAAAAATAATTAACAAGGAAATGACCCCGAAAATTAAGACCATGTACTGTAATCCAATCGTGTCTAAGAAGAAGCCAGTGCCGAGTAATACGATTTGGAACATAACCCTCTCAAACATATTACGAAACGAGAAGAGACGTCCGTGATAACTTTTTTCTACTTTCGTTTGGAAGATTGTCGACATTATTGGGAAGAAACAGCCAACACTAAATCCAAATAAACCAAATGATACAAGAGCCATCCATTTTACATCGCTAAAGAATAGCGAAAGGTGTGCGAACGCAGTACAAACTGCGAAGAAATATAGTAACTTTTCAGGTTTGAAATGATCAGATAGACGTTTAATAACGAAGGCACCTAGCATAAATGCGACACCTTCAATTGTATATATGAATCCTTTAATCGTTGGATCATGTTGCATTTCGCTAATATTAATAACCATTAAATTAAACCCAGCTATAAATAACAGAGGGATAATACTTAATATAAGTGCTGTAAAAGCAATAGGAATTCCTTTTAAAATACGAAATACTTCCATAAAGCTATTATCTTTTGCAGTTTGTTTACTTGGCGTTGTTGATTTCTTGTCTTCGAATTGTAGGAAGAAAGTTGAGAGGAATAATAAAGCGTATGCTGCCATTGAGAAGGCATACATATACTGTAAACTCATTACAACTAAAAGAATTCCACCTAGTGAAGTACCTGCAATACGAGCGATTGTACCTACATTCATATGTACACCGTTCATCTGTAATAACTCATGCTCACGTACGATGAGTGGAATTACAGATTGTAATGCAGGGAAATAAAATGCTGCTGAAATTTGCAGTGCTATCATAAATGCAATCATAAAGGCGATACTTTCATATTGAATAGCGAAAAACATAAAAATAACACTTAAAACCCGACCAAAGCCAGCATATAGAAGGATTTTCTTCTTTTCATACTGATCGATGACACGGCCAGCCATAGGACCAACTAGAACACCTGCTAATAGTCCGATAAATAATATAACTGATTTCATGAAATCAGAAGGGACATATTTTTGCATGAATTCAAGGTTACCAAGTATACCAAGCCATAATCCTAGACCAGCAATAAACTCCCCAATAAGAACAATCCAAACGTTTTTATTACGCCACATAATGTAAAACCTCTCCGTCTTTTAAAATGAAAAACCCGTATATAAAACCTCCTTATTTATCCGTTATTTTTTAACGTGCTTTTTTTAGAGTCAGAGTCTATATTACGTGTTTCATTAGTGGATTTCAATTTTTTTGATTTGTGAAAAAATCACTTTGTTAAGTACTGAAATAAGCAATTCAAAATGTAAAAAAACTTATGCTTAAATACCAATTGATAGTAAAGATAAACATAGAAAAAATAAAAAAGCAAGAACGTATATACTACGTCTCGCTTTTTTGAAATACAAAATTAAACAATAAATTTACTTAGCAACACTTATGATCTTGTCCAATAGCTAAACCGCTAAAAGATAGTGGACCAACGACGGCACCACTAGTAAGGTTTTCTACAGTTAAAGAATATTCGTGAGTCCCGCAGCTAACATTTTGATCTATAGCTTGAAATGTTTGCGCGTAAAATTGCTCAGAATCTGTAGATTCAATTCCTACTTGAGCGTTGAAGATTTCTGTATTGTCACGGAAAATTCGGAATAAAACTTGTGAAATCTCAGTTATACCTTCAACTCCAACTGTAGCGATTAATTCTACTCGATTATTACGTGAATCTCTTCTTGAAATTTTTAATTTAATATTAGCTAGAATTGCTTTGTGTGGGGAATGGGGAATTACAAAAGTTGTTTCATTCGTTTTACTTATAGGTTGAGTAGCTTGGTAATCAATGATATGAGTCATATTCGTACCTCCTCATATACTAAAATATGAAGATAACGATGAATTAGCTTGGACAAATACTAGAATATTTTAAGAGAATAATCGAGAATGATTGTTAAAAAAGAAAAACGTATAAAAGCATCAAGAATGTATCATGCTTATACGAAATACTTCTTGATGCTTTTAATACTCTAGGCAGAAAATTCTTCTTTACGTACTTCGAAGAATTCATTTCGGCGTAAGTAATTATACGTTTTTTCTGAAACTTCTTCCTCCTGAGATACTAAAAAACGACGATCAAAAGCATAGAAGGATTGACCTTTAATTAATTTTACGTAATATATTTTAAACGCCTCCTCTAATAGAATTATGACTTACCTCATATTATGATGGCTTATATGTCTGTTAAAAATACTTGGAGTTTTAAAAGGGATAAGTGGGGAAATGAAAGAGCTTACAAATTTGTAAGGTTTGTGTCATCTTTTCCGATAGTTTCAACTAATCAATTGCTACTATACTACAAATAAGTTCCATAACATAAGGGGGTAAAAAGATGGATGAAGTAATTGGAGAAGTTGTAGCTGGGATTTGTGAATTTGTAGTTGAAGTAACGGCAGATGCTATAGGTAACTTAGTGTCAGGAAATGAAAAAGAGGAAAAAGAAACTTTATAAAAGGATTTAAGTTAAAAAATGGATTTTTTATATGCTTAGCTAAACTGTGAGATACGTTTTCACAGTTTTTTATTTCTCTTTTATAGAGGATTATATGTCATACATCTAAAAGAGGAATTGAAAATATGAAAGAGAACTTATTAATTAACTGAATCGTATATGTAAATTATAATAGAAAGAAGATGATAAAATGAGTAAAGAAGAGCTTGTCAAAAAACAGTTTGGTAGTAATGCAGAAAAGTATGTAAAAAGTAAAATACATGCACAAGGACCAGATTTACAATATGTAGTTCAACAAATTGAAACTCGTCAAAATACTCGGCTTCTTGATATTGCTACTGGTGGCGGACATGTTGCAAATATATTAGCACCTATGTTTGAAGAGGTAGTTGCACTTGATTTAACAGAAAAGATGTTAGAAAATGCACAAGGTTTTATAAAGCAGAATGGCCATGAAAATGTGTCCTTTGTAGCAGGAAATGCAGAGAAATTACCATTTGCAGATCATTCTTTTGATACAATTACATGCCGGATTGCAGCACATCATTTTACAAATCCTTCACAATTTATTTTTGAAGTAAATCGTACGTTAGAGGATAAAGGGCTATTTATATTAATAGATAATGTCTCACCAGAAAATAATGAATTTGATACTTTCTATAACTTTATAGAAAAGAAACGAGATCCGAGTCATGAGCGAGCTTTGAAAAAAACAGAATGGATTACGTTATTGGAAAAAAACGGTTTACAAATGCAGTCATGTTTCACCTTTGATAAAAAGTTCGATTTCGACTGGTGGTGTGACATGATGGACGTACCGATGCAAAAACGTGAAAAGTTAACAGAGTGTATGATGAAAACACCAAACGAAATGAAAGAATACTTTCATATTCAATTTAAAAATCATAAAGTAGAGTCGTTCTATACTCAAATGGCAATGTTTATATGTAAAAAAAGTACAACGTTAAAAAGATAAATATGTTGCAGTCTTTTCGAAGTACGATATACTTAGTACAGAGAAAATGAGAATTGAGGAATAGTAATAATGATTCGCTTACGTATAGAAGGAACTGAAGAAGAAATGCTTGAATTTATGGAGAAAATGCCGGACATTCCTGGATTTGAAAAAACACATATGAGAGAACCTAGAAGAGGGAATAATCCAAAATATGATTCCAGTAAAAATGTACTAGCATATTTATCTTATAAAAAGATTGAAGTCGCCAATGAAGTGAACCCTGAAAACGGGACACCTATTAAAACACCTAAACCATCTGTTCCCTAAATTCTTTAGGGGATAGGTGGTTTAATTTTTCTTGAATTCGCACACAATTGTAGTAATGAATGTATTCTAGCACAATCTTTCGCACAGTTGT